>JASLFJ010000032.1 GCA_030150665.1 Enterococcaceae bacterium | reverse complement strand
TACCTTCTGGAACCTCTACAATTAAGGTTAACGGCCCTGGCCAAAATTGCTCTGCTAGCTGTTGAAAATCTTCAGAAACACTGCCTAAAATCTCCTGAATTTGAGATAAACTATGACAATGCACAATTAACGGATTGTCTGAAGGCCTTCCTTTCGCTTGGTAAACTTTTTGTACGGCTGTATCACTATAAGCATTGGCTCCTAACCCATAAACTGTTTCCGTAGGAAAAGCAACCACTTCACCTTCTGTTAATGCGTGTATCGCTTCATTTAAATCTTGATGATGCCAAAGATGAGTCTGCACCTAAGTTCCTCCTTTCTCGGGTTGAATCCAAACAATACGGTCATTTCCAGATAAATCTGGAATCACTGAAATAGATCGTTGAGGTACATACTGATGAAATAGCTGAGATACAGCATCCCCTTGCTGCCAACCAATTTCAAAAAATGCATGCCCTTGCGGTTTTAAATAATGATCTAACTTTTTTGCAATTTTTTCATAAACTGCTAAGCCTTGATTTGAAGCAAATAAAGCCGTATGCGGTTCAAAGTCTAAAACGCTCTGATCCATCACTGCTCGTTCACTTTCAGCAATATAAGGAGGATTGCTGATTAAAAAATCAAGATCACAATGATCACGAACAGCTTCCCATGTGTCTCCTAATAAAAAATCGATATCACACATAAAACGCTGTGCATTTTCCTGAGCTACTGCTAATGCACATTGAGAGATATCTGTTGCGATCAGTTGCCACATTGGACATTCTTTTTTTAGCGTAATGGCAATCGCTCCACTTCCTGTTCCCATATCTAACCTAATGTTCACTACTTAACGCCACTTAAGTAGCCGTTACATCAAAAATGTAACTGCTTATGCTTTCACATAAGAGCAGACTATATCTTCAACTGTAATCAACAGTTGCGGTATTTTTCTTCCACCCGTCACTTGTGGCTTTACTCTCCCTCAAGGAGATAGTCGTTGAAGGTCTTTCATAGCATTGCCTTAGAAAGTTCCCTGCTAAACACCCATTGTATCTAGCACTTAGGACAGAATACTCTGCTTTTTTTCACCATATGCCATCCTAATCGTTGTTTTTGCTTTCGCACCGTATTCATCTGTTTCCAATATGAACGTGGTGATTAGGCTTTAGGGGTTCAAAGCATTTAACACCGAGTTTGCATCAGTCACCTGATACAAAGGGCTGTTACCCAATAAGCGGTTGATCTTTAGGAAGTTGTTTTAAACAAAACGCAACAAGCTCTTCTGTTTCTGGTCTAGGAATTAATACATCAGCAGTTACGTGAAATACACGGTCATAAAAATCAACATATCCTAAAATATACTGCGGTGGCTTGCCAAGAAGAGCTTCTTGTAAATCTTGCTCCCACGCTTTTTGAATCTTAAAATCAACAGGATCATGTTGATGAAGACACCACGTTGTAAAATCCCAATGGAGCCGCTGTTGTAATAAATAAGCAGCAATTGCTGGATCTTTTTTAGCGTGAATTAATTGTTGTTGGCCAGATGCAACTAACTGCTGATAAGTTAAGGTCATCGATGAAGCTATCCTCCTTTATTCTGTATTTATTAGATCTGTTGTTGCTGCATCGCTTCTAATTTTTGTGTTTGTTCATAAATAATCAATGCATCAATAATTTCATCTAATTTTCCAGATAAAATTTGATCTAATTTTTGTAGCGTAAGACCTATTCTATGATCCGTAACACGATTTTGTGGAAAATTATAAGTGCGAATACGTTCTGAACGATCTCCTGTACCCACAGCTGATTTCCGTTCTGCATCATATTCACTTTGTGCTTCTTGTTGCAGTTGATCATAAACACGGGCACGTAAAACTTTCATCGCTTTTTCTCTATTTTTAAGCTGAGAACGTTCTTCTTGCATCGCCACAACAATACCTGTTGGTAAGTGGGTTAACCGCACAGCAGAAGCTGTTTTATTAACGTGCTGTCCACCTGCTCCACTAGCATGATAAATATCTACTCGGATATCTTTATCTGCAATCTCTAACTCAACTTCTTCTGCTTCTGGCATAATAACAACTGTTGCGGTTGAAGTATGTACACGTCCTTGAGATTCTGTTGTTGGCACGCGCTGTACGCGGTGTGCTCCACTTTCATATTTTAATTTAGAATATACATTTTCCCCGCGAATCATTGCCACAACTTCTTTATATCCACCAATACCTGTAATATTTGCTTCTAAAATTTCAAATTTCCAACCTTGAGATTCCGCATAACGCTGATACATATTCAGTAAATCTCCAGCAAACAGTGCTGCCTCATCTCCACCAGCAGCACCTCTAATTTCTAAAATAATATTTTTATCATCATTAGGATCTTTCGGTAATAGTAATAATTTTAGCTCCTCTTCTAAAGAAATTTTTTCTTCTTTTAACGCTGCAAGCTCTTCTTTTGCAAGTTCTAATAATTCACCGTCTAATCCTTCATCAAGCATCTGTTCAGTATCTTCTAAATCATTACATACTTGTTTATAACGTCGATATGTTTCTACTGTTTCTCGAAGTTTTGCCTCTTCTTTAGTTAACGCCATTAAACGTGGGGTATCGGCAATAACTTCTGGATCACTTAGTAATTCTCCTAACTCTTCATAACGCTCTTCAATAATTTGTAATTGATCATACATGATCTACTCACTCCTTTTCATGATTATAATGCATTAACGGCTGATGATAATGTTTTCGACACACTGGATAATAATCATCATTACCCCCAATTTGAATCTGTTCTCCTTCATAGACAGGACGTCCTTCTAAAACACGTAAATTCATAATCGCTTTTTTCTCACAAAACCAACAAATCGTTTTAATTTCTTCAATCTTATCCGCATACAGCAGTAAATACATCGAACCTTCAAAAAGTTCATTACGAAAATCATTTTTAAGGCCAAACGCCATGACCGGAATACGTAGCTCATCTACCACTTTCGCTAAAGCAAGAACATGTTCTTTCTTTAAAAATTGTGCTTCATCAATTAACACACAATAAGGCTTAGGAGTAATTGCTGCAATATATGCAAAAACATCCGTCTCATCAAAAATTGGCACTGCCTCTCTTCGAAAGCCTACCCTAGAAGAGACTACCCCTATCGCATCACGATCATCATATCCACTAGTCATCAGTAAAACAGGTTTATTTTGTTCCTCATAATTATGTGCCACTTTTAAAATTTCAATAGATTTTCCACTATTCATTGCACCATATTTAAAAAATAACTGAGCCATAAAGCTTCCTCCATCATCTCTCATGTTTCTCTTTTATAATACCAATAAACGGAATCTTATGGTAGCCAAGATTTTATTTTTCGTGTAAAGATCTCAGCACCTTGTTGGATAGCTTCTTTTGTATCTTGAATTTTTTCTTCAATCCATGAGCCTTGTTTTTCTTGAGACGTTACTGTATCTTCTTCTACTTCATAAAAAGGGGTACCTGGAGTATAGGCCAGAATTTGTTCTGTTTCTGTTTTAAACAACTGTGCAACACCCATCGCACTAGTTCCTGTTAAGTAGTGTTCTTCGCTACTTTCGTCAAAACCAATCCATGTAGCCACTACAACATCTGGTGTATAACCAATCACCCACTGGTCTTTAGACTGATCATCAATATTTACATTTTCTGTAGTTCCTGTTTTTCCAGCCATCTGATATCCATAAGGCTGTGCTGCAACGCCTGTTCCATCGGTAAACACGCCAAGTAGTAAGTCAGTCATATCTTGAGCTACTTTTTTAGAAGTTACTCGTTTTTCTTTAGGCTGCGTATGATCAACAATAACCGCACCATTTGCATCAACAATTTTTCGAATCAAATGCGGCTCAGCACGCATTCCTTCATTAGCAAATACCCCATAAGCAGCGGCCATCTTTACAGGAGACGTGCCATGGGTCAGACCTCCTAAAGCTAGACCGTAATAATGATCTTCTTCAGCTAAAGAAATCCCAAAGCTATTTACTTTTTGTACGCCTCGATCTAGGCCGATTTGATCGAGTAACCATACAGCTGGCGCATTTAAACTATCTGCAACAGCTTCTCTCATAGTCACTTCTCCGCGAAAGGTTTGATCATAATTGTTTACATCATAAAATGGTAACGGTTCATCAACTAATAAGTCATCTGGTTTAAATCCTGCTTCAAGGGCAGGGGTATAAACAGAAATCGGTTTAAGGGTTGAACCCGGGGCAATACGTCCTTGGGTAGCGCGGTTAAATCCACGGGTGACATAATCACCACGTCCTCCTTCAAGCGCTTCAATTCCCCCTGTTTTGGGATCTAAAGCTACAGAAGCAGCTTGTACAAGCGTCCCATCTTCAGCAGGAGGAGGAAACAGTGCCTCATTGTCAAAGGTTGTATCCATAACTTGTTGAAAGTCTTGATTAAGTGCCGTATAAATTTGATAGCCTTTATTTAACAAATCCTCATCGCTAATTCCATATGTATGAATGGCCTCATCAATAACCGCATCGAAATAATAAGGATAGCGATAATCATTGCTAGAACTATACGTATCATTTAAAACAATCGCACTTTCTTGATACTGTTTCATCGCAGCTTCATCTAAATACCCTAAACGATACATCTCTTCTAAAATAACATTTCGGTAGTATGTTGCATTTTCCATAGAATCAATGGGATTATAATATCCAGGATTTCTTAAAATAGCCGTTAACACCGCAGCATCTGAAGGATCTAATTCAGATGCAGAAACACCAAAATACTTTTGAGCCGCATCTTCAACGCCCCAGACACCATTTCCAAAATAAGCATAATTCAAATACATCTCTAAAATATCTGCTTTGCTGTATTTTTTTTCAAGTTCAATTGCTAAAAACAGTTCTTTTGCTTTACGATCCCATGTTTGCTTTTGTGTTAAAAACGCATTTTTAGCAAGTTGCTGGGTGAGTGTACTTCCACCTCCCACAATTCTGCCTCGCTTTAAAATGCCTAAAAATGCACGTGTCATTCCTTTAATATCAAAACCTCTATGATCATAAAACCGTCTATCTTCAGAGGCAATAACCGCATCTACCATATAAGGTGAAATCTCATCTAAAGTAACAAAGGTTCCTTTTTGTCCTCGAAGTCTACCTGCTTCTTGATCATGTTGATCATAAATAATTGTTGTCGTTTCAATCCCTGGTTTAAGGGCGGAGACATCTTGTGTTTTGGCTAAATAAAATAAATAAGACGTCGTAACAATCATCACAACAAGTACCGCTATCACAAGAAGTTTCCATACATGATACTGGTGAAACAAAGCTTTTTGTTTTTGTCGTAGCTTGATGAAATGTGGCTTTATCCACTGAAAAAACCGCATGACTGCTTGTTTTATCATATTAAAAAACCGTTTCATATAATGATAAAGCTTCTTAATCCACGAATGTTGATTCATACCTGTTCCTTTCTCAATCTTACATTTCATTAAATGACATCAGGATAAAAAAACACCTTTTTCGAAAATCCGAAAAAGGCGTCCCTAGAATCTCTGATCTATTTAGCTAATTCATAAATCGCTTCTGCATAAATAGCAGCTGCTCGGTAAAAATCATCTAGGGCAAAAAATTCATTGGCTTGGTGCATTGTATCAATACTATCAGGGAACATTGCCCCATAAGCTACACCACGTTTTAATAAGCGGCCAAAAGTACCTCCACCGATCACTTTTTCTGATCCAGGAAGTCCTGTATGTTTTTCATAAACCTCAAGTAGCGTTTGTACTAAAGGATCTTCTGGTGATACGTAATGCGGTTCTTGAGCATCATCACAAGTAACCGTCCAATGATTTGGAACTACGGAAATTAACTGTTTTAAAATTGCTTGATCATCCGTTCCTTTAGGATAACGGAAGTTAAGTGTTACCTTGTGTTCTGCTTGCTTTTGATCAGCACTGATGATTCCTGGATTTACTGTTAAATCTCCCATCACAGCATCTGTAAACTCAAGATCTAAGCCTTCACCTCGAGACTGTTCATGCAGTTGTTTTCCTAAAAATTGTAAAAAGTCTTGTACTTCAGGACTAAACTCAGCAAGCATTAAAAATTTCGCTAGGTAGGTTGCTGCATTATATCCACCACGAGGTTCTTGCGCATGCGCTGCTTTACCACGAATCGTTACGGCTACTGTATGTTCATCTACTTTTTCTAATGTGCCTGTGACTGGCTCATTTGCAATAAACATTTGAAATGCTGCTTCAATATCTTCATAACTATGATCTTTATGGGTTTGAATCACAGCACGTGCTTCTTCAGGTACCATGTTAGGACGCAGTCCTGAAGTAAAAGAACAAAGGGTATACGGTGCATCTTCTTGATTTAAAGGTCCTGTTACAGTATACGTCGCATTCCCTTTTTCTCCATTAATAATAGGAAATTCCGCATCAGGTGAAAATCCTAAATCAGGCATCGGTTCTGAAGCTAAATAACAATCCATACATTGCCAACCGCTTTCTTCATCCGTTCCAATAATAAATTTAATTTCTTTTTGAAGTGGTAAATCTAAATCTTTAATAATCTTCATCGCATAATATGCGGCAATGCTTGGTCCTTTATCATCGCTGGCTCCACGAGCATAAATACGGCCCTCTTTAATCACAGGTTCAAATGGATCAGTATCCCAACCTGTTCCAGGAGGTACTACATCAACATGGCCAAAAATCCCTACACATTCATCTCCTGAACCATATGCAATATGACCTGCAAGATTGCCTACAGATTTAGTAACAAACCCGTCACGCTCACCAAAGGCTAAAAACTGATCTAATGCTGCTTTAGGTCCAGGACCTACAGGTGCCTCTGCTGTTGCTTGTGCGTCATCGCGTACACTTGGAATGCTTAGTAATGTCATTAAATCTGCCAACATATCTTCTTTGCGACGTTCTACTTCTGCTTGCCAATTAATCATAATATCCACTCCTTGATCCTATAAAATATGTTCTTTCTTTATCATAGCACTTTTTTTAGAAAATAAAAATAAAAATCCTATTCCCTACCTCAGATCCTAATTTTTGATATAATGAAAGAAAAGAAGGTGATCTCATGAAACAACCCCTAGCCTACCGACTTCGACCGAAACACATATCAGAAGTTATTGGCCAAAAACAATTAATCGGTCCAGGAGCACTGCTGACCCGAATGATTCAGGCAAAGCGTTTAGCTCCTTTAATTTTTTACGGTCCTCCTGGAGTAGGTAAAACTAGTCTTGCCCAAGCACTCTCTGGCACATTAAATATCCCAATGCGCACGTTAAATGCAGCTACTGATAGTAAAAAAGACTTAATGGTAATATTAGAAGAGACAAAAATATCAGGAACCATCTTATTATTTATCGATGAAATTCATCGTTTAGATAAAGTAAAGCAAGACTTTTTACTGCCCTTTCTAGAACGCGGAGCATGTCTTTTAATTGGTGCAACCACTGAAAATCCTTTAATGCAGCTCACGCCTGCTTTACGCAGCCGTGTCCACTTATGCGAACTTTTCCCTTTATCTGATGAAGAAATTAAAGAAGGAATTCAAAAAGCACTCACAGATCCTAATGGGCTCAGTCACTTATCTATCTCAATGAGTCCAGAAACACAAAGTTATCTAGCAACACATAGTTCAGGAGATTTAAGAAGTGCCCTTAATGCATTAGAACTGGCAGTTTACTCAACACCAGAAGATGAACACGGCATCATTCATATTACTCCAGAAATTCTTAAATCTTGTCTTCAAAAAAAAACCGTCCGTCATGATCTACGTGGCGATCAGTACTATCACACCATCTCAGCATTTCAAAAATCAATTCGTGGCAGTGATGTGGATGCAGCCCTTCACTATTTAGCACGTCTCCTTCAAGCAGGAGAGCTGAGTATTGTCTGTCGTAGACTCTTAGTGACCGCTTATGAAGATATCAGTTTTGGTAATCCTGATGCAGTCAGCAGAACCTTTAGTGCTATTCAAGCAGCAGAACGTCTTGGTATGCCTGAGGCAAGAATTCCTTTAGCACATGCCGTTATTGATTTATGTTTATCTCCTAAATCAAATACCGCATATCAAGCAATTAATCTCGCCTTTGATGATCTAGAACAAGGAGCTTCTTTTGACATTCCAAAACATCTTCATGATCCAAGCTATATACCAAAACAAGAACAAGCCCCTTATCTTTATCCACATGATTATCCTATGAATTGGGTCCATCAAGAGTACTTACCTAAAGACCTCAAAGGAAGAACGTATTACATACCTAAAGTTACAGGAAAATATGAACAAGCACTTCATTATCAAAAAGAAAACATACAAAATTGGAAAAAACATCCCCCTTCATCTTCTAGAACTTAATCCGTAATATTGCACTTTACCTTAAATTATGCTATCATAAATTTAGAAAATCTGTGATGTACGTGTTGTCCTTTTATGTGTTGACCGAACATTTTCTTTTGATCTTGGGATCTTATCATGCTTATCTGAAAAACAAGCCTTATCCCTTGGTAGTTTGCCAGATAACAACGAGAACCCACCTGTTTCTAACAGCGGGATCAATACTTCGGGATGAAAAACGGCATTAACGGATTTTCTTTTTTTTATGCCTGAAAACGTTGCTTTGCAACGTTTTTTCTATAGTTGAACTACCACTAGGCTAAAGCCGTAGTGGATTCCTAAGTACAGAGTTCTACCGAACTCTAATTGATTAGGCGATCCCCGTAGTTCCTACGGTTAGAAGCCTTATGGCTTCATTTTTAAGATTTAAACTTGCGTTAATATCTCGGTCATGATGGGTATGACAATGAGGACACTCCCATTCACGCAA
>JASLFJ010000013.1 GCA_030150665.1 Enterococcaceae bacterium | reverse complement strand
ACATAAGCCCCATCAGCTAACTTCACTGTTGAGACCACTGGAACAAACTTAATCGATACCCACCGCTGTACTAAAGAACCTAACACAAACATCCCTAAAATAGATGCACCTTTAGTAACATCTTGTAATAAACCACCCGATAAGTCATCTGTGATCTTAGATCCTGTACGGTAACCAAACTCTTGTGTATACCACATAAATGCCCAACGAATAATATTCCATGCAACAAAGAAAATAATCGGCCCTAAAATACTGCCTCCTAAAGCTAATGATGCACCTAACGCACCTAACATAGGACGTAATGTAAACCAAAAGACAGGATCTCCAACCCCAGCAAGAGGTCCCATCATCCCTACTTTAACCCCTTGAATGGCGACATCATCAACAGGAGCTCCATTTGCACGATCTTCTTCTAACGCTAGTGTTACCCCAATAATTGGTGATGCAACATACGGATGCGTATTAAAAAATTCTAAATGTCGTTGTAATGCTTTAGATTGATCCTCTTTATTTGGATATAACTTTTTAATGGCTGGAATTAAACTATATACCCAACCTCCATTTTGCATTCTCTCGTAATTCCAAGAACCTTGTAAAAAGGTTGAACGCCATGCAATGGATAAACGATCTTTTTTTGATAGTTCAAGACGCTGTTCTGCCATGAAATTTCCTCCTTTAATTCATGATCTATTTTTATTCTTTAGTAATCATTTAAAATATCACCTAAAGGATCGCCACTACCGCCTTGACCCCCGTTACCACCTGTTTTAGAAAGATGTAGATAAATCAGTGCAAAAGATACACCTAAAATCCCTAAAGCAATAAGTGTTAATTGTGATAGTGCGGCAACAACAAAACCAATCATGAAAAATGGCCATACTTCTTTGCTTGCCATCATATTAATAACCATAGCATACCCTACCGCAACAACCATTCCTCCACCAATCGCCATACCTTCTGTTAACCATTCTGGCATACTATTAAGTAGTGATTGTACAGTTTCTGCGGGAATAAAAAGTAATGCCGTTGCTGGCAATGCAATACGTAATCCTTGTAAAATAATCGCAAAAACTTGTAGACGTTCAATTTTTCCAATATTTCCTTCTTCAGCAGCTGCATCCATCATATGGACAATGGGTACTGCAATTGTTCTTACAATCATCGTTAAAAATAATCCAGCAACTGCTAAAGGAATCGCAATCGCAATGGCTGAAGGAACACCAGATACACCTTGTCCACCTAAAACTAAAATAATAGCGGATGCAATTGAGGCTAAGGCTGCATCTGGTGCTACAGCGGCACCAATATTAGCCCATCCTAAGGCTAACATTTGAAGCGATCCTCCTAAAATAATTCCGGCTTCTAAATTTCCGGTAACAAGTCCCACTAAAGTACATGCGACAAGTGGTTGTTGAAACTGAAACTGGTCTAAAATTCCATCTACCCCTGCTAAAAAAGCCACTAAAATGACTAACAGCATTGATATTCCTGACATAAATAGTTCCTCCTTTACTTAACTTCTACTTTGTTGATGCAAGTTCTGTTTTTGCTTTTTTGATTAAATCATCTAAAGATGCTCTTGAATCGTTAGGAACTTTTCTTACATCAAAAGTGACACCCTTTTGTTCTAACTGCTCAAAGGTATCAATATCTTCTTGACTTAATGAAATCGCTTTATTAACGGCTACTTTTCCAACAGAGTGAGCCAGTGAACCTACGTTAACTTCTGGAAGCTCTACGCCACCTTCAATAACACGAGCTACATCTTGTGGATTTTCAAAGAGTAATAACGCACGAGTACTACCAAATCTTGGATCTTTAAAGACCTCAATCATTTTATGAATTGGGATTACATTTGCATGTACTCCAGGTGGAGCAGCTTGTTCAATTAATTTTTTACGCAAATCATCCTTAGCAACAGCATCAGAAACCACAATAATACGCGTTGGATTCGTTGCTTTAGTCCACGCCGTAGCTACTTGACCATGAAGAAGTCTAGAGTCAATCCGTGCTAACACGATATCAATTTTACCATCCCCTAATACAGTCCCAGGTGGAATGCTACCTTGAGGTATTTGTTCTGGACAAGGTTCATCAGAAACTTCCTTAGGCATTAATGATTCGGGTTGAACCTTGATACCGTCTTTTCCTGCAGTAACTAAATAACTGGCAATCTCTTGAGCTGAGTTCATTGAAAGTCTCGCTGCATAGGCTTCAATCAGCATTGGTAGATTTAATCCAGAAACAATGGCCCATTGATCTTCATGCCCTTCAATGATCTTACTTGCTTGATTAAATGGAGTCCCTCCCCATAAATCAACAAGAAATAAAATGTGATCTGAAGATTCAAACGACTCAATGGCTGCTGTCATTTTTTGATAAACATCATCTGGCCCTTCATGAGGCATTAGTGTAATTGCAGCAACGCCTTCTTGTTCGCCAAAAATCATTGAGCCTGATTGTAAAATACCTGCTGCAAACTCTCCATGACTGGCTAAAACTATATTTACCACATAAATTCCCTCCTTGCTTTATATAACTTCCGAAAATTATGTTTAACATTTATCTTTCTTTTGTTAAATACATTTCGGTATTAATCATTATAACATATTCTTAGCTAAAATAAGTATTGCTTTTTCAAATCCTTTATTTAGTAAAAATAACGCTTTCATGATATAATAAGATTATTAGAATATTGTATTTTAGGAGGTATTATTATGGCAGAAGTTGAAAGTTTTACATTAGATCACAATAAAGTGATTGCACCTTACGTTCGTAAAATTTCTGTAGAAACAGGACCTAAAGGTGATCAGATTACCAATTATGATCTTCGTCTATTACAACCAAATCAACAAGAAATGCCTACAGCTGCAATTCATACATTAGAACACCTCTTAGCAGATCGTTTAAGAAACTATCTGCCACAAATTATTGACTGTTCTCCTTTTGGCTGTCGTACAGGGTTTCATCTTATTATTTGGGGAACATTACCTACAGAAGATATTGCTAAAATATTAACTAAAGTACTTACAGAAATTGTTGAAGAAGTCACTTGGGATGATGTCCAAGGTACCGAAGCTATAAGTTGTGGTAATTATAAAGATCATTCGTTATTCGGTGCTAAAGAATATGCAAAACTCGTTTTAAAACAAGGTATTAGTGATGATCCTTTCGTAAGACACATTCCTAAATAATAAAAGAACACTGAATATTCAGTGTTCTTTTATTTATTATAGCCAAAAAGAAATCAGTGCCCCAATCGCCACAATATAAATAAAGGCAACCATTAATTTATCGGCTAAAGTAAACATTTTTTCATGGGGATATTCTTTAACACGAGTATATATATAAAGTGGCACTCCTAATGCATAACCAATCAGTGCAAGTGATAAATAAAATATACCTGCAGAATATAAAATAAATAAAGCAAATAAAGAACCTAATGCTCCTGTAATCAGTGCCTGTGTATAAGAAACAACAGGCTTAACATTGGGATCTTTTGCCCAAGCAAGTTTCAATAAATAAAAACAAGAAAAGAAATAACATGGAAGGGCCATTGCACTTGTAATACTAATCATTGTATTCCAGCCATCTTGTGCAAAGTAGGAAAGTAGTAGTGTCCCTTGAATAACACATGTAGTTACTAATAAAGCTGT
>JASLFJ010000093.1 GCA_030150665.1 Enterococcaceae bacterium | reverse complement strand
CTCAGCTGGGAGAGCATCTGCCTTACAAGCAGAGGGTCAGCGGTTCGATCCCGTTAATCTCCATATGAGTCGTTAGCTCAGTTGGTAGAGCATCTGACTTTTAATCAGAGGGTCACAGGTTCGAACCCTGTACGACTCATTGCGGATGTGGCGGAATTGGCAGACGCACTAGATTTAGGATCTAGCGCCTTCGGGCGTGGGGGTTCAAGTCCCTTCATCCGCATAAGATGCCGGCTTAGCTCAGTTGGTAGAGCATCTGATTTGTAATCAGAGGGTCGAGGGTTCAAGTCCTTTAGCCGGCAGTAATATGATGAGTAGTAAGACAGTAAATGTAATATGCATTTACTGTCTTATTTTTTTGTTAAGGTTTTTAATGTGAAAATGAATGTTTTATGCTATAATATGATGGTGAGTAGTATTGTTGATAAGCTTTAATATAGATATGAGGTATAGAGATAACTATAGATTATTGTAGGTGGGGGAGAGAGTATGAGTTCAAACACATTATTAATTATTTTTGTCGTCATTGTAGTGATTATTGCTATTTTTTATGGGTATTCATTATGGATGAGACGAAAAAATAATGATCGTTTAGATGAATTAGAAAAACGAAAAATTGATTTATTTGATTTGCCAGTCATTGAAGAAATTGATGATGTAAAGAACATGCATTTAGTCGGGCAAAGTCAAAATGCGTTTCGTACGCTAAATGAAGAGTGGATGAAGTTATCTACAGAATCATTTGCGGAGTTAGAAAGTAAGATGTTTGAAGTAGAAAATTTAAATGAAACATTTAGATTTATGAAAGTAAAACAATCTTTAGATCAAGTTAGTGATCAATTATCTGAGATGGAAGGCAAAGTTGCAAAAATTAGAGCGGGGCTTAAAGAATTAAGAGAAAGTGAAGAAAGAAATTCTTTAGCAGTTCAAGAAGCATTAGATGCTTATGATGAGCTTATCGCACGCCTTAAAGAAGAAAAAGATAGTTTAGGTCCTGCATTTTCTGAACTTGATAAACAAGCAAAACATGTTGAAGCTTTATTTACACAATTTATGGCTTTAAATACAGCAGGCGATCCCATGGAAGCAGGAAAAATATTACAAGAAGCTGAAGAAAAAACAAAAGATCTCAATGAATTAATGCAACAGATTCCAGAGCATTATCATACATTAGAAAAAATATTTCCAGATCAGCTTGCAGATTTAGATGAAGGATATAGAATATTAAAGCGTGAACATTTTCAGTTTCCTGGTGAAGATATTGATACTCAGTTAGATCGATTAGCTCATGATATTCAACAAAATATTGAACGTCTTTCAAGACTTGATATTCAAGAAGTTGCGTTAACGAATAAGCGTTTAGAAGAGACTATTGATACATTATATGAAACGATGGAACTTGAAATTCAAGCCAAAGATTATGTTGAACATCATCAGAAAAATATTGCAGAGTATTTAGCTCATACCCTTAAAAATAATCGTCAACTAATGATAGAATTAGACCATGTATCTCAAAACTATGTGTTAAGTAATAATGAATTAGGACTAGCACGTGGCTTTGAAACTCATGTGGAAGAATTACAAAAGCAATATGATCGTGCTAACCAACGTATTGAAGATCAAGAGGCTATTTATTCTAATGTTCAGACTTTATATCAAGATATATATCGTGTTTTAGAAGATATTGAGCAACAACAAGTAGAGATGGATCATAGCTTGCAAAGATTAAGAAAAGGTGAAAAAGAGGCACAGAAAAAAGTAGATGAATTTGAATTTCGCTTAAGAAATTTAAAGCGTTATGTTGAAAAACAGCGTCTGCCAGGAATTCCTAAAGATTATCTTGAATTTTTCTTTGTAGCAACAGATCGTGTGGAATCTTTAGCGAAAGAGCTAAATAAGATTCGAATTGATATGTCTGAAATTAATAAACTGGTTGCTTATTGTCAAGATGATATTAATGTGTTAGATGAAAAAACACAAACCTTAGTAGATAGTGCTGCATTGACTGAACAATTACTTCAGTATGCGAATCGATATCGATACACATCTCAAGAGATAAGTGAGGCAATGGATCGTAGTCTTGAGTTGTTTAATGATGAGTATCGCTATGAAGAAGCTTTGCAAGAAATTGGCACAGCTCTTGAAAAAGTAGAACCCGGTGCATATCATCGTATTGAAGCATTTTATAGAAATCATAGAGAAGTTATTTAAGAAGAAAATGAATTCATTTTCTTCTTTTTTTTACATAACTCTTTCCAAAAGTGTTTTTTTTTGCTAGGATAGGAATTATAGGGAGGAGTTTCACAATATTTATTTATCTTAGTAAAATAAAGAATTATTTTATAAGATAAATAGCTTGTGTAGCGAAATGGGGTGAGAAGAATGGAAGAAAAGTCTCCCATGATTTATCTTGGACCACTGGCCTTTGATGTGACTATTTGTCTGATGATCTTATTAACGTGTCTTTTGATTTTTGCTTTTGTTTATTGGAGTTCTCGAAAGATGACGTTAAAGCCTAAAGGGAAACAAAATGTGCTGGAGATGATTATTGACTTTACTCGAAATATTGTTGCAGGAAATATGCCTAGTAAAGACGTTAATGATTTTCACCTCTTAGCATTTACTGCTTTTTTATTTGTTTTAGTTTCTAATATTTTAGGATTAGTAACAAAGATTACAGATGCTACAGACACATCACATTGGAAAAGTCCAACGGCAGATCCGTTAGTCACGTTATCACTTGCCTTTATGATGATTATTTTAACGAACTTTTTTAGTGTTAAAAAATGGGGAGTAAAGCAGTACTTTGTACATAATTTTTTAGAGCCTGTTACCTTTTTAGTACCGATTAAAGTAATGGAGGAATTTACTAACGTATTAACACTAGGTCTGCGACTTTATGGGAATATTTTTGCAGGGGAAGTACTACTGTCACTAATTGCAGAATTAGCAAAAAGTAAAGGGATTTTTACTTTTGTCCTCGCCTTACCACTTGAGATGATTTGGCAAGGTTTTTCAATCTTTATTGGTGCCATTCAAGCTTATATCTTTGTGACCTTATCTATGGTTTATTTATCACATAAAATAGAAGCACATGAATCATAAAACCCCAAGAAGATATTATTACTACTTTATAAAGATATTATAGGAGGAAATTTATTATGAATTATATTGCAGCAGCGATTGCCGTATTTGGATCTGCGATAGCAGCAGCTTACGGAAATGGAAAAGTAATTTCAAAAACAATTGAATCTATGACACGCCAACCAGAACTTACTTCAGAGTTAAAAAGTACAATGTTTATCGGTGTTGGACTGATTGAAGCGGTTCCAATTTTAGGTGTGGTTGTTGCGTTAATTTTAGTATTCCAATAGTTTGTGTGTGGAGTTTAAGCAGGGGGAGGGCGTCGGTCAGATCGAAACTGCCGCCCCCTTTTTTTATTCAATAAACGTTTAAAAGAAAAGGATGAGTAAAAGATGAACAAATGGTTATTCATTGCAGAAGCTGAACCAAGTACAGCTTATGGAACAATTCTTTTTGTAACGCTATCTTTTCTTTTACTAGTTGTTTTGATTAAACATTTTGCTTGGGATAATATTGCTCAAGTATTAAATGAGCGTGCTAAAAAGATTTCTGATGATATTGATCAAGCAGAAGCAGCACGAATAAATGCACTCAGTTTAGAAAAAAAGCGTGAAAAAGCTTTAGCAGAAGCTCAAGGCGAAGCTCAAGAAGTATTAGTACAGGCTAAGTTACTTTCTGAAAAAAACAGTCAAGCTGTTTTAGAAGAAGCTTATGAACGGGCATCACAAATTCAAAAACAAGCAGAACAAAATATTCAGGCGGAGACAGAAAAAGCATATCATGCCTTGCAAGCAGATATTGCCGCACTTTCTGTAGAACTTGCTGGAAAAATTTTACAAGAGGAGCTGACCCCTGAAAAACATGAGGATATGATAGAATCCTTTATAGAAAGGTTAGATCGTCATGATGATAAGCAGTAATTTACAAGCAACTCGTTATGCTCAGGCATTACTTCATGTAGCCTTAAAGCACAACCAAGCTCAAGAAGTTGAATCTGCATTACAAGATTATAATACTTTATTTAAGCATCATCCTGACCTGATCGATTTTTTTAATCATCAAGCAATTACGCAAAAAGAAAAACAACAAGTATGGAATAATATAGTATCTAGTGCTCAAGCAGTACCTTTATGTCAGAGATTATTGCAACTACTTTGGGATCATCAACAAATGACATTACTTCCAGAGATTGCTTTAGCTTATCAATCTGTTTATGATGCACACCGTCAGTATTTAAGAGGGACGGTAACAAGTGCGGTAACGCTGAGTCAAAAACAGCAGGAACAGTTAGAACAAAAGTTAGCTGCTTATTTTAATGCATACCGTGTATATTTAACATCTAACATTGATCCTAGCGTTTTAGGAGGCGTACGTATTGATATTAATGGGTACGTTCTTGATGGGACGATGAAACAAAAATTAAGCCAATTATATGAAACATTAATACAACGATCATCATCAGATTTTATGGAGGTGGGAAAGTAATATGAGTATAAAAATTGATGAATTAAGTGCAGTCATCCAAAAGCAACTCGAACAATACGAAGATCAACTGGTTATGGATGAAGTTGGGATTGTCACTTATATTGGTGATGGTATTGCTAGAGCTTATGGTTTAGATAATGTTATGTCAGGTGAGTTACTCATATTTGAAAATGGTGCTTACGGGATGGCACAAAATTTAGAAGCTAATGATGTAGGAATTGTAATTTTAGGAGATTTTGAATCGATTCGTGAGGGAGATCAAGTCAAACGCACAGGAAAGATTATGGAAGTTCCTGTAGGAGAAGCTTTGATTGGACGTGTTGTGAATGCTTTAGGTCAACCCGTTGATGGACTAGGACCTATTGAGACAGATCAGTACCGCCCAGTAGAATATCCTGCACCCGGTGTTATGGCAAGAAAATCTGTTGATGAGCCACTACAAACAGGACTAAAAGCGATTGATGCTTTAGTTCCTATTGGGCGTGGACAGCGTGAGTTGATTATTGGTGACCGTAAAACAGGAAAAACATCGATTGCGATTGATACTATTTTAAATCAAAAAGATCAAGATATGATTTGTATTTATGTAGCCATTGGTCAAAAAGAATCCACTGTACGTGCTCAAGTAGAAACATTGAGAAAACACGGAGCAATGGATTATACGATTGTAGTTACGGCAAGTGCTTCTCATCCAGCACCCCTTCTTTATATTGCTCCGTATGCAGGTGCTGCAATGGGTGAGGCATTTATGTATGATGGAAAACATGTTTTAATTATTTATGATGATTTATCAAAACAAGCCGCTGCTTACCGGGAAATTTCCTTGCTATTGCGCCGTCCTCCAGGACGTGAAGCTTATCCAGGAGATGTCTTTTACTTACATTCTCGTCTGTTAGAGCGTGCTGCTAAATTAAGTGATGCTTTAGGTGGTGGTTCTATGACGGCATTACCGATTGTAGAGACCCAAGCAGGAGATATTTCAGCTTATATTCCAACAAACGTTATTTCAATTACTGATGGACAAATCTTTTTAGAAAGTGATTTGTTTTATTCTGGAATCAGACCGGCTGTTGCCGCAGGACTTTCGGTTTCTCGTGTTGGAGGATCTGCACAAATTAAAGCAATGAAAAAAGTGGCAGGAACGCTTCGAATTGATCTTGCAAGTTATAGAGAACTTGAAGCCTTTACGCAATTTGGCTCAGATCTTGATGCAGCCACTCAAGCAAAATTAGGGCGAGGTCGCCGTACTGTGGAAATTTTAAAACAAGGCCTTCATCAGCCACTTGCTGTTGAAAAACAAGTCGTGATTTTATATGCGTTAACTCATGGATTTTTAGATAGTATTCCTGTTACCGATATTTTATCATTTGAGCAACAACTCTTTGATTATATTGAACAAAATCATCCAGAATTGTTTGAGACGATTAAAACAACAAAAGATTTACCAAATACAGAGGATTTAGATGCAGCGATTCAAGCATGTAAAGAATTATTAGGTTCTAATAAAGCATCAACAGCGATTAAAGAAGCTATTATTGATGCTTAAGAGAGGAGGGTTATCATGGGAGCTTCATTAATTGAGATCAAGCGTCGCATTCAATCGACTAAAAAAACAAGTCAGATTACTAATGCAATGCAGATGGTTTCAGGGGCCAAATTAGCTCGCTCTGAACAATTTTCTCGTCAATTTCAACAATATGCAGGAAAAGTTCGTGAAGTATTAACCCATTTAATCGCGACAGAACTTGTTGCATTAGATGATGTGGATGAAATTGATGTTTATGAAGAAGATTTATACCATGAATTATTGCTACCTAGAGATGTTAAGAAAACAGGATATTTAGTGATTACTTCAGATAAAGGTCTTGCGGGAGGATATAATAGTACTGTATGTAAACATGTTTTATCTCTTTTAGAACAAGATAAACAGGCTGATAAAGATTATGTATGTTTAATGATCGGTGGTACAGGTATTGATTTTTTTAAAGCTCGCAATGTACCGATTGCCTATGAGCTTCGTGGATTAAGTGATCAACCCTCATTTGATGAAGTAAGACGAATTGTTCAGATGGCTGTTGAGATGTATCATCAAGAAGTTTTTGATGAGCTTTATGTATGTTACAACCATCAT
>JASLFJ010000074.1 GCA_030150665.1 Enterococcaceae bacterium | reverse complement strand
TTGTTCATCTAAGTTGATCAGTTGTTTGATATGATGGATTAATTGTTTAGAAGAAGTATTTTTTAAATCTTTACTCATACATTTTGTTCGGTAAGGATGGATGTTTAATTGTTGTGCAATTTCTTGATAAGAATAATGAGGCAGCAATAACGCTATTTTCAGATATAGACGGTATTGTGTGATAAATAGAGCTAATATTTTTTGAGGAGCTTCTCCAATATTAAGCAACTGTTGGTATAAATGATAAGCCTTATCTTTTTGATTGTTAAGTAGAAGGTGAATAAGGTCAAAAATATTTTGTGTTAAAGATGTTACGACACTTTGCTCTACCATAGTTTTGGTAATCGTTGTCTTCTCTCCCGCAAATAACAATAATTTATCGAGTTCTTGTTGTGCACGAGTTAAATTAAGCTCTGTAAGGACTAAAAAGCGATCCCAAGCTTCTTTTTGAAACCGATATGACGTATTTGTCAGATAACTGACAAAAAAATCAGAAAATTGTTGTTCAGAAAGTGGGGAAGCATCAATCATCACACTTTGTTTTAACAGTGTTTTACTTATTTTTTTACGTTGATCTAATTTCTCTAAGGGTACAGAAAAAATAAGGGTTATATCTGGATTAGGATGATTGATGTAATCAATAAGTGCCTCTATTTGTGATTGTGATATTGTTGTTTTTTCACTTCCTAAAAAGGTGGCATGATCAATCCAAATAGCTTGCTTTTCCGTACTAAATAATGATGTACTTGAGATATTCAGTAAAAAGTCATCCATACGGCTTTCAATATCTTGATAGACTTCCCACTGCATGATATCTTCTTGACACGAGACAAACGTTTGATAAAAACATGATTTTACATAATCGTGAAGGGCTAGCTCGGTACCAATCACAATATAAATGGGTGCGATGGACGCTTTGAGTTTGAAACAGATTTCTTGTGCTGTATACATCATCGGTGCCTCCTTTATGGGTAGTGTTTGTTTGTTGTTTTGGGTCCTGTTAACGATTGACTCCATGGTGTGTAAGTATAATAAATACTGCCTGATTGATCCGTACGATA
The DNA here is from genome assembly GCA_030150665.1 of Enterococcaceae bacterium. Classification (GTDB taxonomy): domain Bacteria; phylum Bacillota; class Bacilli; order Lactobacillales; family Catellicoccaceae; genus JASLFJ01. The sequence continues at coordinate 1,694 of JASLFJ010000074.1, read as the reverse complement.
AATACGGACATTGTGTTGCGTTAAACGGGAGATGACATTTGGATGGGGATGGTGATAATGATTATGTTCACCAACTGAAATAAGCCCGTAGGTTGGTGTTATTGCGTTTAAAAAAAGATCTGTCGTCCCGTATTGACTTCCGTGATGTGCAACTTTTAAGGTATCTACAGCTAAGTTAGGATAGTCATGAATGAAGGTTTGTTCAGCTTCTTTTTCTAAATCCCCGGTTAATAAAAAATGATGATTTTTAAGTTCTAGATAAGTCACTAAAGAATCTTCATTTCCCCCAGTTTGCGCTTGTTTTGGCCAAAGAACCGTTAAGGTCATCAAATGATTTTGAATGCGTGTATGTACCGGTAATTCTATATAAGATTGATGTTTAGGGAGCTGTTGCTTGAATTTTATTCCTTTAGGTGTATTTAGTATTCCTTTAGAAAACCCTAGTTGTTTGATTGGAATCTCTTCAAGTAGATAGGGAAGATGACCACAGTGATCTTGATCTAGATGTGTAATGAATACGAGATCTAAAGTACGAATACCTTCTTGTTGTAAGGCTTTAATGAGCTTATCTGCACTTTTTTGTGCATAAAAAGTGCCACCTGTATCAATTAAAAGTGTGTGTTGATGAAAGGGAGTCTTTATTAAAAAGGCATCTCCTTGCCCGACATCAAGCATCATTACTATTCCAACAGGATTTAGATAAGGATAAAAAAATAAAATACTAGATAAAACACATAAAAGCATCATCTGAAGAAGAGTGCGTTTTTTTTGTCTCCAAAAGAGGTTGATAAAGTATAGGATATATATGATAATCAGACCCTTAGGCGGTGTACCAAAACACCATTCTGGGATGATTTTAGCTGTAAGGGAAAGGACGTAAGTCAGCTGTTGACAGATCCACTCACAACAAGGGTAGATGAGATGATCATGTGTGTAGGTACATGTATACGCTGAGATGCGTTCGATAAATAGTATAGGAAATATGCAATAAGTTAAGATGATTGGCATTACATAATGATATAACGCTGCCATTGGGTGCCATGTATTAAAATGATACCAAATAAAAGGCCAACTCGCGAGTGTTATATAAAGAGTTTCTTTTAATTTATTCCATCCCCTAGGCATCATAAGATAACACATCGATAACCCGTAGCTAAATTGACCCCCTGTTGTTAGTAAAAGGTGAGGAGTAAAAAGACTGTGGATCATTAAAGCAATTATAAGGCGATCTAAACTTGATGTATAAGTATTTTTCTGATCTAGCTGTTTCAGCAAATATGTTAACAGACACCGAGTCACTCCTAAAGCATAGCCTGATGTGATCCAAAATAAAAGAAGAGTAAGCCAAATGACTCCTTTTGAATACAGTTTAGGCAACCGAATTAAGGTCAGTATGTGATGAAGATAGGTGATCAGTAGTTGAACATGAAATCCAGAAAGACACAGTAAGGCAAGGATACTGTTTTTTTGCCAAGTACGCATTAACACATCTTGATCTAAATCACCGAGTAACAATGTACGTTGGTAGCGAGAGGTGTATGAATCATTTTGGATGAAGGGTTGTTTTAAAGCATATCGAAACAGTCTTAACTTGTGCTTGATGAAGAATAACGATGAAGAAAGATGACGTGCATTATTTTGAGGAATGATCTGTGTTACCCGGTAAGTTCCAAGATGATGCATTCGTGTTAAAT
>JASLFJ010000090.1 GCA_030150665.1 Enterococcaceae bacterium | reverse complement strand
AATGATTGTGTTCCATTAAAAAAGAAATATTCTGGATTTGGGGCAGAAGAAAACTGATTATACGCATTTTGAATAATTTCTGCAAACCGCTTAGTTTGAGTGCACACGCCAACAGAAGCATCTTTAGGGATTTGTGCTAACGATGCAACGGTTTGACTAGAAGGTGCTAAAGATACTGGTAGTAGTGGTTTTTCAGGAGTCACATATTTTGCAACTTCTTCAAAATGTGTTGTTGTTGTTGTAATAAGATCCAGATGTTTCGTTTTATCGGTCCATGTTTTACGATCAGGAAGCAAGAAAGGATGTAGTTGAATATGTGTAATTGTTGATAGCTGTGAACGAATAACGTGAAGTGCTTCTGGATTGCAGTCGATAATACCTAGATGAACATAGGTTCCTTTATCCCGTCTTTTTTGTAAGGCGATTTGAAAAAATAAGTCAATTTCTTTTGTAGAAAAGTTAAGTGTTTCTAATTCATCAAGGATATTATCAATCATAGCTAAAGCACGTTCTTTATTATCGGCGGACTGGGGTAATTTTTCTAAAACAAAGGTCCCTTTTCCTTGTTGCATCACAATGACACCACGAGATTGTAAATATTCATAAGTTTTTAATGCAGTTCCTGGAGAAATATCATATTGCTGACTTAACTCGCGAACAGTAGGCAATTTTGTTCCTGGTTGCAAAACCCCTGTTTGAATTTGCGCTTCAAAGAACTCACCGATTTGTCGGTATAATGGAACTTTTTTTGTATCAGATGTTGAAAACATCATGATGAAATAAACCTCATTTCTTTAGGAATTTTCTTGAGAAGCAAGATAAGCTTCTTGTCCTTGATGATATAAGTTATTTCCTAAAGAATCAATAGCAACAACAACAGGTAGATCTTTAACTTCAAGTTTGCGAATGGCTTCTGCTCCTAAATCTTCATAGGCAATAACTTCAGAAGATAAAATGCAATGAGAAAGCAGTGCTCCTGCCCCTCCTGTTGCTGCAAAGTAAACGGCACCGTATTTTTTCATAGCTTCAACAACTTCAGGGCTTCGGTAACCTTTTCCGATCATGCCAGTTTGCCCTAAAGCAATCATGGTAGGTGAGTAAGCATCCATACGATAGCTTGTTGTAGGTCCTGCACTACCGATCGCTTGATCTTCTTTAGCAGGTGTAGGTCCTACATAATAGACAATTGTATTTTTTACATCATACGGGAGTGGTTTTCCTTCTTCAGCTAAAGCAACAAGCCGTTTATGCGCTGCATCTCTTGATGTATAAATTGTTCCTGAAATATAAACTTGATCTCCAGCACGAAGCTCTTTAACTTTATCTGGAGTAAGTGGGGTTGTAATGTGATGAATCATAATTAAAACTCCTTTTCAATATGTCTTGTTACATGACAGTTAATTCCAACCGCACAAGGAAGCCCTGCAATATGTGTAGGCATGGATTCAATAGCTACTTTGAGTGCAGTGTTTTTTCCGCCAAATCCTTGAGGACCAATACCTAATTCATTGACACGTTCTAATAGTTCTTTTTCAAGATCAGCATAAAAGGGATCAGGATTATTTTGATCTAACGGACGCATCAGTGCTTTTTTACTAAGATATGCGGATTTATCAAATGTTCCTCCAAGACCGACTCCTACAACAATGGGAGGACATGCGTTAGGACCTGCTTCTCTTACTGTTTTTAATACAAAATCAATGACACCATCCACACCATCAGAAGGACGTAACATTTTTAATTGACTCATATTTTCACTACCAAACCCTTTCGGTGCAATCGTAATTTTAAATGTATCCCCGGGTACAATTTCTGTATAAATCATTGCTGGGGTATTATCCCTTGTATTGACTCTGTTTAGAGGATCTTTAACGACCGATTTTCTAAGACGACCTTCCGTATACCCTTGTCTTACTCCTTCATTAATAGCATCATGTAAATTTCCATCAATATATACTTCTTGGCCAATATCAACAAAAGCACACACAATTCCTGTATCTTGACAAATCGGAATGCGTTCACGAGCTGCAATTTCATAATTTTCATTGAGTTGATCTAAAATCACTTTAGCACCATCCCAAGTTTCGGTTTCTGAAGCGCATTTCATACACTGCAAAACATCTCCTGGTAAATGTAAGTTAGCTTCAATACACATCTCTTTAACCGCTTGTGTAATTTCTTCTGCTTTAATGGTTTTTGTCATAATCATATCTCCTTAAATGTTATATATCATTCACAGATGTATTATGACACAGTTTTTTAGTATTGTCTATAGAAAACGGTTACTTTATGATAAAACACGAAATAAAGAGATATATTTCAAGATAAAATCATATTTCTTAAAAGAATTTTAAAAAAATTGGAAAAAGTAATTGACAAATGTTACATAACAATATAACATGTTCCATGTAGAAAGCGTTTTAAATAGTGCTATATAGTTAATTTTTTTGTATTAATACAGCATTAAAAACGTTTTTCAAAAATTAAGATGATAATAACGACATTTAAAGGAGCGCACAAACATTATGAAAAAGAAGATAGTTATTGGGGTTATCGGAGCAGATGTTCATGCTGTAGGTCTTAAAATTTTAGATTATGCTTATAACCAAGCTGGATTTGATGTTGAAAATCTAGGGGTTATGGTATCTCAAGAAGAGTTTATTGAAGCCGCTTTAGAAACAGATGCCGATGCTATTTTAGTATCTTCTCTATATGGACATGGAGAATTAGATTGTGAAGGACTTCGTGATAAAGCTAATGAAGCAGGATTAAATGATATCTTACTTTATGTAGGTGGAAATATTGTTGTGGGTAAACAAAACTTTGAAGAAGTTGAAAAACGTTTTAAAGATATGGGATTTGACCGTGTTTTCCCACCAGGAACTTCTCCAGAAGTTTCTATTGAGTGCTTGAAAAAAGATTTACAGATCGAAGAATAATAAACAAAGGGATAAAAAGACTGAGGGGGTCTGTAAATGAAACCTGTACTTTTAGTGGATTTCGGAAGCACATATACAAAATTAACCGCGGTAGATGTTGATGAAGCAAAGATTTTAGGTACAGCACGGCATTATACAACGGTAGAGACAGATATCAATGAAGGGTTTGAGATTGCTTTAGCTGAACTTTCAGAAAAGTTAGGTATTGATCATTTTGAAGAGCGTTATGCTTGTTCTTCAGCTGCAGGTGGACTGAAAATGTGTGCCAGTGGATTTGTACCCAGTCTTACCTCTAAAGCGGCTAAAATGGCAGCTTTAGGTGCGGGTGCTAAAGTGATTAAAACTTATGAGTATGAACTGACTGCTTCTGATATTAAAGAAATTGATGCACTTTCTCCTGATATTTTCCTACTGACAGGTGGAACTAATGGAGGGAACAAATCATGTATTTTACATAATGCAGAAATGCTTGCCCAATGTAGCTCAGAATTTCCAATTTTAATTTCTGGAAATCGTTCCGCTGCTGATCAATGTGCAGAGATTTTAAAAGATAAAGAAATTTATATTACAGAAAATGTCATGCCAGAACTGAATACACTCAATTTAGATCCGGTAAAAGATAAAATTCGAGATATATTTTTAAATAATATCATTAAAGCTAAAGGGTTAAGTAAAACAAAAGAGCTCATTCATGATATTTTAATTCCTACCCCAGTAGCTATGATGGAAGCGATGAAATTATTTAGTCAAGGAACCGTAAAAAACGCTGGACTAGGTGATTTGATGGCTGTTGACTTAGGAGGAGCAACCACAGATGTTTATTCAATGGCTGATGGTGTTCCTGATGATGAACATACCATTTTAAAAGGTTTTGTAGAGCCTTATGCAAAACGTACGGTTGAAGGAGATGTAGGGATGCGCTATAGTGCTCATGCATTAATTGAGCAGTTAGATTTAGAGCGCCTTGTTGATGATCATCATCCATTTGAAGTTGATGAGATTATAGAGTTTGTAGAAAAAATTCCAGAAGATTATGGTCAAATTCCAGATAATGAACAAACTCAAGCTTATGATCATTTCTTAGCCTATCAAGCGATTCGTGTTTCTGTAGATAGACATGTTGGAAGACTGGAAGAAGCTTATACAATGACAGGAAGAGCATTTGTTCAAAGTGGAAAAGACTTAAGAGAAGTATCTGCTATGATCTTTACAGGAGGAGCATTAGTGCATGCTAAAGATCCACTGAGTCTTCTTCCAGCCGTCATTTATGAACCCCAACATCCTGAAATTTTAAAGCCGAAACAACCAAAATTATTTGTCGATCAAAAATATATATTATCTGCTATGGGATTATTAAGTAAGCATTATCCTGAAGTAGCATTAAAAATTATGAAAGAGGAGTTAGTCGATTATGGATATTCAAAATAAACGTTTAGAAGAGTCAGAGTTATTAGCGCAGCGAGAAGCAGTCTTAGCGACTTGGAAAACAGGAGCAGAAGTTGATTTAGAAGAGGCGATTGAGTATCAAAAATCGTTACCTGAATCTAAAAACTTTTCTGCAAAAATGAACAAAGCAAGAGCTGAACGTAAGACATTAATTCAACCTCGTGCAGGGGTTCCTCTTATTTCTAAACAAATTGAATTGTTAAATTATCTATATGAAGAAGGAGGCGCAGATTTATTACCATCAACGATTGATAGTTATACGCGTCAAAACCTTTATGAAGAAGCAGAAAAAGGAATTGAAGCGTCCATTCGCACAGGAAAAGCAATGCTTAATGGATTTCCAGCAGTGAACCATGGTGTTTCTGGATGCCGTACGTTAGTTGAAAGTATTGAAGCACCTCTACAAGTTCGTCATGGTACGCCAGATGCACGTCTTTTAGCAGAAATTACTTATGCTGGAGGATATACAAGTTATGAAGGTGGTGCGATTTCTTACACAATTCCTTATTCTAAAAATGCATCTATTGAAAAAGGAATTCGTGATTGGCAATACGTTGACCGTTTAACAGGACTTTATGAAGAAGCAGGTGTTGAGATTAACCGTGAACCATTTGGTCCATTAACAGGAACATTGGTACCTCCATGTATTTCTCATTCTGTGGCCATTATTGAAGCCCTTCTTGCGGCTGAACAAGGTGTTAAAAATATTACAGTAGGATATGGACAATTAGGAAACTTAGTACAAGATGTTGCTGCGATTCGTTCACTTCAAAAATTAACGGAAGAATATTTAGCAAAATTTGGTCATGATGACTGCCGTGTTACAACAGTACTTCACCAGTGGATGGGTGGATTCCCGCAAGATGAAGCGAAATCATTTGGGGTTATTTCTTGGGGAAGTGCAACGGCTGCTTTAGCAAATGCAACAAAAGTCATTGTGAAAACGCCTCATGAAGCATTAGGGGTACCGACTATGGTAGCTAATGCTCAAGGACTTAGAACAACAAAACAAGTGATTAACATGGTAGGTGAGCAACGTCTTGTCGGAAGTGACGTAGCTGCTGAGATGGGAATTATTACTCAAGAGACTTATGCTATTTTAAGTGCTGTACTTGAAGCTGGAAATGGGGATATTGCTCAAGGAGCTGTTAAAGCATTTGAAGCAGGATTGATTGATATTCCATTTGCACCAAATCGCTATAATGCAGGGAAAATGTTACCTGTACGTGATAATAATGGAGCCGTTCGTATTATGGACTTTGGTAACTTACCATTTACAGATGATTTACGTGCATTCCATAAAGATAAATTAACAGAACGTGGACAAACTGAAGGTCGTGACGTATCATTCCAAATGGTGATTGATGATATTTATGCGGTTGGAAAAGGTCGTTTAGTAGGTCGCCCACAATAAGATCTGTTAGCAAAATTTGAACATAACAAAAAAGGATGGACACACTCATGAAGATCAAACAAATTATACTTTCTCCTGGAAAAACTGGATTTTTCTTTGATGATCAAAAAGCAATTAAATTAGGTGCTAAAACGGACGGTGCAGCGTATTTAGGTGAACCAGTAACGCCTGGCTTTACCTCTGTACGTCAAGCTGGAGAGTCTATTGGTGTACAAATTGTATTAGAAGATGGTCAAGTAGCGACTGGAGATTGTGCAGCAGTACAGTACTCTGGTGCTGGTGGGCGCGACCCATTATTTTTAGCCGAAGATTTTATTCCAGTGATTGAGCGCTGGATTGTTCCAGAATTTATGGATCAAGAAATTACCTCATTTAAAGATATGGCAAATCGTTTAGAAGCAATTGAACCAGATGGAAAACCCCTTCATACAGCGATTCGTTATGGATTTTCTCAAGCATTATTAGATGCTGTAGCTAAATCAAAACATAAAATGATGTGTGAAATTGTTGCAGAAGAGTATGATACAGAAGTTCGCGATACACGTGTGCCAATTTTTACACAATCTGGTGATGATCGTTATCAAAATGCAGATAAAATGATCTTAAAACGTGCTGAAGTATTACCGCATGCACTGATTAATAATGTAGAAACAAAACTTGGTAAAGATGGCGAAATCTTAAAAGAATACTTAATCTGGTTAAAAGAGCGTATTATTCATTTAAGAGGAGACGATACAGATTATAATCCAAGAATCCATATTGACGTATATGGTACAATAGGATTAGCTTTTGGTAATAATAACTATGAAGCGATGGCTGATTATTTAGAAGAATTAGCTAAATGTGTAGCGCCATTTGATCTTCATATTGAAGGTCCAATGGATTGTGGGGATCGTGAATTACAAATGGAAGCGCTCAAAGGGTTACGTGAAACACTAGACCGTCGCGCAATTCCTGTTAAAATTGTTGCAGATGAGTGGTGCAATACGTTAGAAGATATTCGTTATTTTGCAGATCATAAAGCAGGTCATATTATTCAAATTAAAACACCTGATTTAGGAAGTATCCATAATACAATTGAAGCAGTGCTTTATTGTAAAGAAAAAGGTGTTGAAGCTTACCAAGGTGGAACATGTAATGAGACCAATCGCTCTGCTGAAGCATGTGTACATATTGCAATGGCAACTTCTCCTGTTCAAACACTTGCCAAACCAGGGATGGGTGTTGATGAAGGATATATGATTGTCTTTAATGAAATGAATCGAATTATTGCACGTAAAAAAGCACAACATTAATTAAGGAGGAATAAGCTGTGGAAGAATTTAAAATATTATCAACAACAGCAATTTTAGGATACGGCTTTCCAGAGGAATCATTTTTTGCAGGAATGGAAAAAGGTCCTGATTTAATTGCTGTAGACGGTGGATCTAGTGATCCGGGACCTTATTATCTAGGTTCAGGGCATTCATTTACAGATAGAGCAGCTGTAAAACGCGATTTAGAGATTATGATTGAGGCAGGAGTTAAACATAATATTCCTGTAGTGATAGGTACAGCAGGAGGAAGCGGTGCAGATCCTCATTTAACTTGGTGCCGTGAAATTATTGAAGAGATTGCTGAAGAAAAAGACTTACATTTTAAACTGGCTTGTATTCATTCAGAATTAGAACAAGAGTTTGTGATGAAGGCATTTGAATCAGGAAATATTCATCCATTAGATCCTGCACCAGAACTTACAGAATCCCTCATCAAAGAATCAACACATATTGTTGCACAAATGGGCATTAAGCCGTTTCAAACTGCTTTAGAACAAGGTGCTGATGTTATTTTAGCAGGGCGTGCTTATGATCCCGCTGTATTTGCTGCACTACCTATTATGAAAGGATATGACGAAGCTTTAGCGACCCATCTTGGTAAAATTTTAGAGTGTGCGTCTATTTCTGCAACACCAGGTAGTGGATCAGATTGTATGATGGGATATTTAGGCGCAGACTATTTCCGTTTAGAGCCGCTTAATCCGATTCGTAAATGTACAACAACATCTGTAGCAGCGCATACATTGTATGAAAAAACAGATCCTTATTTCTTGCCAGGTCCTGGTGGAGATTTAGATCTAACAGAATGTACCTTTGAACAAACGACAGAGCGTACTGTAACGGTTCGAGGTAGTAAATTTATCCCTTCTGAGCGTAATTCCGTAAAATTAGAAGGGGCACGCCGTGTCGGTTATCGTACCGTTTGTGTCGCTGGAGCGCGTGATCCGATCTTTATTCAAGAGATTGATACCATTATTGATGGAGTTAGAGAACGTGTAGAAGATAATTTTAGAGGACAAAATATTGATTATCATCTACGTTTTATGGTTTACGGTAAAAATGGGGTTATGGGTGATTTAGAGCCAACACCTACGACAGAACATGCTCATGAATTAGGTATCGTTATTGAAGCTGTTGCACCAACACAAAAAGAAGCAGATACGATTTGTTCTTTTGCAAGATCAACAATGCTACATTTTGGTTATCCAGGACGTAAAGCAACAGCAGGAAACTTAGCGTTACCTTACTCTCCAAGTGATTTTCATGCAGGAGAAGTGTATGTGTGGAGTATTTATCATCTTTTAGATATGGCAGATGCTGATCCAAATACACTATTTCCAATTCATGAAGTTCAATTTTAAAAAGAAAGGAGCATGAGTGATGAAAATTACAGAAGCAACTGAAGTTATTCGTTCAAAAAATGCAGGACCTTATGAGTTAACTTTAGATATGATTTTTAAAGATGAAGCAATCTTTAAAAAAGTATGTGAATCAAAACAAATTAATGAGGCTTTAATCAGTAAACTTTATCAAATTCCAGAAGAAGATATTATTAAAATTGTATATTTCTTACCAGCTAAAGCGATCAAAGTAACAATGGTGCGTCCGTTATGCTCTGGTGATATTGGTGAAACAGATGTATATGGTGCGCAACAGCATGCACCACTTTTAGATATTGAGTTAGATATATAATAAGTTACTGAGTCGAAAATCATTTTAGCTAAGCTTAGCTAAAATGATTTTCCTATTCAGGTTTATTAAAAAAGATTTGTTATTTAATTAATAAAAAACAATAACGATTAATAAAAAGAGGTGTTTGTATCTAGATATTTAGAATATAAGGGGAAGTGAGGGATGTTTGTTGGAGAATAAGCAACAACAACAAAATTTAAATGTATTATTAGGATCGCTATTTATTGGGTTTTTAATTGTCTATATTGATAAATTATCAGTATCGTTAGCCATTGTAAATATTAGTGAAACGGTACCAATGACAGAGACGGCTAAAGGAATGATTATGAGTATGTTCTTTATTGGATATGCTTTATGTCAAATTCCAATGAGTCTTGTTATTAATAAGTTTGGCTCTAAAAAAGTAATTTTATGGTCTATTATTATGATTGGAGTTTTTGACTTTATCTTTAGTTTAAGTACGACAGTCATTGCTATGATGGTCATTCGTCTTTTAAGTGGAATGGTCGCACATGCTGGATACCCAACAGCATCGAGTAAAGAAGTTACTGATAACTTTCCAATAGAACGCCGGACGTTTGCAAAAGGTGTACTGTTTTCTACGGCAGGGTTTGCGAGTGTATTAGGGCCAATTATGTTATCTCCAATTATTACAAAGTGGGGCTGGCAACGTTCTTATCTTGTAATCACAACAATGGCTTTTTTAGTTGCGTTACTTTTATTTTTTACATTACCTAAGAAAAATAAAGTTGCAACAGTACAAAAAAAATCTTCAGTATCACTTTTTGATATTTGGAAAATCCGTAATATTTGGTCACTATTTTTATGCGCATTTTTTGTAAATAGTTTGTTATATGGTGTAACCAGTTGGATTCCGACATTTTTAACAGAACACCGTGCATATACACTAACTAAAGCATCTTTTGTGGTATCTGGAGTAGGAGTCTTTTCTTTAGTAGGTGCTCTTGGTGGAAGTTATGTTGTTGGTAAATTCTTTCAACATAAAGATAAATTAGTGATCTCTGTACTCTCTCTTATTGCTGCTATTTTAGTGTTAGTTTCTTATTATGTAGAGAATATGGGTCTTTATATTGTCATTTTAGGATTTAGTGTATTATTCTTTACAACATCATTAGTCACACTAATGGCAATCCCAATGAAAGTATTTTCAGGAGATTTCTTTGCGCCGGGCTATTCTACGATTGCTTTAGGTGGAATTATTGGAGGTGCAGCAACCCAAATTATCA
>JASLFJ010000015.1 GCA_030150665.1 Enterococcaceae bacterium | reverse complement strand
AAACGAATACTCTCAGGTGTAACTTCACAGTACTCATCATCATTTAAAAATTCTAAAGATTCTTCTAGTGTAAGTATTTTTGGTTTTTTAATCACACTTGTCTGATCTTTTGTAGCAGAACGTACATTGGTCATTTGTTTTGCTTTTGTAATATTAACGGTTAAATCATTTTCTCGACTATTTTCACCAACAATCATCCCCTCATAAACTTCTGTTCCAGGTTCTACAAAAATAGTGCCACGCTCTTCAATATTCATAATACTATAAGTCGTTGCTTTTCCTGTATCAATAGAAACTAAAGCCCCGTTACGACGACCACCGATAGATCCTGAAAGTGCTGGTAAGTATTGATCAAAAGTATGATTCATAATCCCATAACCACGAGTTAATGACATAAATTCAGTAGAATAGCCAATCAGTCCTCGAGCAGGAACTAAAAAGATAATACGCACTTGACCATTTCCTGTATGAATCATATCTTGCATTTCTGCTTTTCTTTGACCTAAGGATTCAATCACACCTCCCATATATTCTTCAGGTGTATCAATTTGTACACGTTCAAAAGGCTCACAACGAACACCATCAATCTCACGTTCAATTACTTGAGGACGTGATACTTGAAGTTCATATCCTTCACGACGCATATTTTCAATTAAAATCGATAAGTGTAGCTCACCACGTCCAGAAACAACCCATGCATCTGGTGAATCTGTTGGTTCAACTTTTAAAGAAACATCTGTTTGTAATTGATTCATTAAACGCTCTTCTATTTTACGTGCAGTCACAAATTTTCCCTCACGTCCTGCAAATGGAGAATTATTAACAAGAAACGTCATTTGTAATGTGGGTTCATCAATATGAAGTACTGGAAGAGCTTCTTGATGATCAACAGGTGTTACTGTTTCACCAACAAAAATGTCCTCCATCCCTGAAACAGCAATTAAATCTCCTGATTTTGCTTCATCAATTTCCACACGTTGCAGTCCAAAGAACCCAAACAATTTTGTTACGCGAAACTTCTTAACAGAGCCATCTAATTTTAACAATGCAACATGATCTCCTACACGAATAGTACCACGAAACACACGGCCAATCCCGATTCTTCCTACATAATCATTATAATCGAGTAAAGAAACTTGAAATTGTAGTGGTTCATCACTGTTATCAATAGGAGCTGGAATATGTGATAAAATGGTTTCAAAAATAGGATCCATCGTTGGTTTTTGATCAGCTGGATCATCAGATAAACTGGATGTTCCGTTAACTGCTGAAGTATAAATTACAGGAAATTCTAACTGATGGTCATCTGCACCTAGTTCTATAAATAATTCTAATACTTCATCTACCACTTCTTTAGGACGTGCTGAATCACGGTCAATCTTATTAACAACAACAATAGGTGTTAACTTTTGTTCTAGTGCTTTTTTCAATACAAAACGGGTTTGAGGCATTGTTCCTTCATAAGCATCTACGACTAACAAAACCCCATCAACCATTTTCATAATACGTTCTACTTCTCCACCAAAGTCAGCATGTCCTGGTGTATCCATAATATTAATGCGTGTACCATTAAACTTAACAGCTGTATTTTTCGCTAAAATAGTAATCCCACGCTCTTTTTCTAAATCATTAGAATCCATGGCACGTTCTTGTAATGTCATATGACTATCTAATGTTTCTGATTGTTTTAATAATTCATTAACTAATGTTGTCTTCCCATGGTCAACATGGGCAATAATTGCGATATTACGAATATCTTCTCTTAACTTCATAAAAAATCTCCTATACTCTTTTCTTAAATACTAATTATAGCAAATATCATTCTGAATTACTATGAATCTTTTGTTTTATTATATTAAATAAAAAAACCACCACTGAATATGTAGTGATGGTTTTTTTAATATAGCTTTTATAATTTTTCTACATTAACTGCTTGAGGTCCACGATCACTTTCTTCAATATCAAAAGTTACTGTTTGACCCTCTTCTAAAGTTTTAAATCCTTCACCTTGAATTGCTGAATAATGTACAAACACATCTTCACCATTTTCACGTTGAATAAATCCAAATCCTTTTTCTGCATTAAACCATTTAACTGTTCCTTGTTCCATCATAAACTCCTCCTTGTTCCAGTTACTTGTAATGCTGTGTATCTGGTAACAATAGAGGTGTTGAAAACCATGTGTCTACAAAACTTCTAATCTACCAATCACAATATTACGCATTTTATTTTAACTGATTTATTAAAATTTGACAAGAAATTTACTTTTTATACATAAAGTTTTTGATAAGTATCTAATATATGATCTACTGTAAATCCATACTGTTTAATCACTTCTCCACCTGGAGCACTTGCTCCAAACTGATCTACAGATAAAATAGCCTCATCATTAAATACAAATTGATGCCAACCAAATCTTGATCCCATTTCAATAGCTACACGTGCTTGACATGTACTTGGTAATACTTGTTCTTGATATGCTTTAGACTGCTGATGAAACAGTTCCATACATGGCATAGACACAACACGAACATCAATCCCTTTTGCAAACAACTCTTTTTGTGCCTCAATAGCTAAAGCCACTTCTGAACCAGAGGCAATCAAAATACCTTGAAGCTCTTGTTGTTCTGCGCTTAACACATAAGCCCCTTTCATTACTCCTTCTGAAGCTAAGGTATCTGTATATGGTAATACAGGCAAGTTTTGACGACTCAGTGCTAGTATTGTTGGTGTTTTTTCTGCTTGAATGGCTAATTTCCATGCAGCAACTACTTCATTGCCATCAGCTGGACGAATAACATTCACATTTGGCATCGCTCTAAGGCTTGCTAATTGTTCTACAGGCTCATGTGTAGGTCCATCTTCACCTACGGCAATAGAGTCATGAGTTAACACATAAGTAACCGGAAGTTGTTGAAGTGCAGATAATCTAACAGCAGCTCTTAAATAATCTACAAATACAAAAAACGTAGCGGCATAAGTTCTTGTTCCCCCGTGAAGAGCAATTCCGTTCATGGCTGCTGCCATCCCAAATTCACGAACACCATACCAAATATTTCTACCTTCATAATGATCTGCTGAAAAATCAGTATCTGCAGCAATCATTGTGTTATTAGATGATGCTAAATCTGCAGAGCCTCCCCAGAAAAATGGAATGTTTTCTGCAAGAGATTGAATCACTTCTTTACTTGTAACACGACTCGCAGCAGCCGATCCTACTTCATAACTTGGTAAAGAATCTGCCCAGCTATTTGGTAATGTTTGATTAAATCCTTCTTTAAACTGCTGAGCCAATTCAGGATATTCTTGTTCATAATTAGAAAATAATGTTTCCCATTGATTTTTAGCTAAAGCACCTCTAACCTGAACCGTTTCATTAAAATGTTGATAAACCTTATCAGGAACTTGAAATGGTTCTTCTTGCCAATCATAATACTTACGCACTTGTTTGATACCTTCTTCTCCTAATGGAGCTCCGTGAACTTTATTTGTTCCTTCTTTAGGCGCCCCTTGTCCAATAATCGTTTTCACTTCAATCAGTGTCGGCAATGAAGAGGTTTTTGCTAATGTAATAGCTGCAGAAATGGCTGATAAGTCCGTACCATCTTCTACACATAAATAATGCCAGCCACTAGCTTGAACACGCTCAGCAACATTTTCTGAAAAAGCTTTATTTAAGGGGCCATCTAAAGAAATATCATTAGAATCATATAAAACAATCAGTTTATTTAATTTTAAATGTCCAGCAAGACTCATTGCTTCTTGCGAAATCCCTTCCATCAGATCTCCATCACCACACAATACATAAGTATAGTGATCCATAATTGGAAATCCTGGACGATTATATTTTGCACTTAAATGTGCTTCAGCCATCGCCATTCCAACAGCCATTGCCAGACCTTGTCCTAAAGGTCCTGTTGTCGCTTCCACACCATCGGTATGTCCTACTTCTGGATGACCAGGTGTTTTACTATCCCATTGTCTAAATTGTTTTAAATCATCAATACTCACATCAAAGCCTGAAACATGTAATAAGCTATATAATAATGCTGAACCATGGCCTGCAGATAATACAAAACGATCTCTATTTGGCCAATCCCGTCCTGATTTAGGATCAATATTTAAATGCTGAGTCCATAATGTATATGCCATAGGTGCTGCACCTAGTGGTAATCCAGGATGTCCTGAATTAGCCTTTTCAATCATATCAACACTTAACATACGTAATGTATTTACTGATAATTCATCTAACTTATTTAACATATCTCTACCACCTATTATCTGATTTCATTGCCCTTTAATATATTCAATTATCTATTATGTAATCCACGCTCTTTTTGAATTGCTTTTACTTTCTCAGGTGTGACATCATTACCTTCTGGATCAATAATTTTAGCTCCTTCAATATGTTGCCTCATACCTTCACGAAAGACTGATAAATATTCATCTCTTAACAATTTTTGTTCTTTTTTCTCATCTTCTGTTAATGAACGCTCTTTAGAAAGACGTGCTAATTCATTAATACGATTCATTTTATCTTTAGATAGCATAAAAACTCCTCCTTGATTTTAGAAATTATAGACAAAAATAAAATATATTATAATTGTCTCTTTTCGCCCATTTTAACATAGAGATATATGAAATGCTATTATTTGGTCTTAAAATAAAAAATAGCTTAACAAAAATTGTTAAGCTATTTTGCATAATCTACCGCCCGAACTTCTCGAACTACAGTAATTTTTATATGTCCAGGATATTCTAATTCAGATTCAATACGTTGACGAATAGAATGAGCTAATATTATCGCATCATCATCAGAAATTAATTCAGGTTGAACGATAATTCTAATCTCTCTACCAGCTTGAATAGCAAAACTATTTTCTACACCTTCAAAGCTATTAGCAATTTCTTCAAGATGTTCCAATCGACGAATATAATGCTCTAAAGACTCACTTCTAGCTCCAGGACGAGCAGCAGATAATGCATCGGCAGCTGCTACTAATACTGAAATAACTGATGTTGCTTCAACATCTCCATGATGAGATTCAATCGCATTAATCACTACTTCATTTTCATTATATTTTGTTGCCAGTTCAACACCAAGTTCTACATGGGAACCTTCTACTTCATGATCTAAAGCTTTACCTATATCATGCAGCAACCCAGCACGTTTTGCTAACATCACATCTTCTCCTAATTCCGCAGCTAAAACTCCTGCCAACTTAGCAACCTCAATAGAATGCAGCAACACATTTTGACCATAACTTGTTCTAAAGTGAAGACGGCCTATAATCTTAATAAGATCTGGATGCATCACATGAATACCTAAATCAAAAATAGCTTGTTCGCCGTATTCTCTAATCCGTTGATCCATTTCTTTTCTAGATTTTTCAACCATTTCTTCAATTCGTGCAGGATGAATACGACCATCTTGTATCAACTTTTCAAGTGTCATCCGTGCAATTTCACGACGGATAGGATCAAATCCAGAAAGTACAACCGCCTCAGGGGTATCATCAATAATTAAATCAATGCCCGTTAATGTCTCTAAAGTTCTAATATTGCGACCCTCTCTACCAATAATTCTACCCTTCATCTCATCATTAGGTAACGTCACAACCGACACTGTTGTTTCTGAAACTTGATCAGCAGCCCCTCTTTGGATGGCTTGTGCGATCAGTTCTTTAGCACATCTATCTGCTTTTTCTTTAATAAATCGTTCATTTTGCTTAATACGTGTTGCAAGCTCATGAGATAATTCTAATTCAGCATCTTCTAAAATTTTCTCCTGAGCTTCTTCCATAGATAAATGAGCAATACGTTCAAGCTCTTCTTTTTGTTGTTGAATTAATAAATGAATAGATTTTTCTTGTTGTTCAATATCATCATACTTTTTCGAAATACGCTCTTCTTTTTCTTCTAGTATCGCTTCTTTTTTTTCTAAAATAGTATCTTTACGATCTAAATTCGTCTCTTTTTGTAATAACCTTTGTTCTTGTCCTTTTAATTCTTGACGCTGTTCTTTTAATTCTTGTTCCATCTGCAAACGATAACGCTGATTTTCTTCTTTAGCTTCAAGTAATGATTCTTTTTTTAATGTTTCAGCTTCTTTTTCTGCTTTAGATAATAAATCTTTAATATTTTGTTGCGCTAATGACATACTTTGTTTTTGTTGCGCTTTTGCCAAAAAGATACCTATAATAAATCCTAAAATAATCATTACGATAGCAAGAAGCATCATATAAAATTCCATTTTCTCACCTCCAAACTACCGTATTATTTCACAATTTGAGATTCACTTCTTATTTCAAATCACAATCTAAAGTTATTATAACAGTGCATATTAAAATTATAATATGCACCATTATTTTAATCATATATAATCTAACTGTCAACTGAAGTTATTAAACTACCGCTAGGCTGAAGGTATAGTAGATTCTAAGAAATATAAAAAATGTGCATTAATTCAAATAAAGATCTTTTAAATAATCAATTAAATAATTAGGATCTAGCGATTGTCCTGTAGCTAATAATAATAATTCATTAGGTTGCTTCGAAGCACCATATTGATGAATATGCTCC
>JASLFJ010000011.1 GCA_030150665.1 Enterococcaceae bacterium | reverse complement strand
ACATACTTCCCCAATCTTGCGATTCTGTACCACCAGCTCCAGGATGAAGTTCTAAAATAGCATTATTTTGATCATAAGGCTCACTTAATAACTGCGTTAATTCAAATTGATCAAATAGTTTTTTTAAAGATCCTAATTGTTCACTTAATTCCTCTTTAACATCAACGTCTTCTGTTTCCTGATATAATTCAGCAAGCACAAGAGCTTCTTCTAATAATTCTATTAATTTATAAAATTGTTGTACACGATCTTTTAACGGATTTAATTCTGAAATAAGTTCCTGAGCTTTTGAAGCATCATCCCAAAAAGTAGGGGCACTCATTTGATACTCATACTCTTCAATCGTTTGTTCTAACTGTTCTAAGTCAAAGAGACCTCCTTAATTGTTCTAATTTTTTTTCATATAGTTCTAAAGTCTGATTGATTGATACTAAGTCCATAACCATTCCTTCTTTCTAAAATGTATAAAATACGGTTTGAATGCATAAAGCCCATCAAACCGTATTATTTATGAATATAATATATAGTTATTTTTTTATGATTTTAACCCATGACAATTTTTATATTTTTTCCCACTGCCACAAGGACAAGGATCATTACGATCTACTTTTGGAATATCTTGTTCTTCAACTTCTACATCTTCAGAAACTAAAACTTCACGAGCAGCACGAGATTCTGTTGGTAAGTTTTGTTGTACTTCAGATTTCATAAAGATACGTGTTACCTCATATTCAATTTCTGCAACCATATTTTGAAACATTTGATATCCTTCTTGTTGATATTCAACTAATGGATTATTTTGACCATAAGCTCTTAATCCTATTGATTGTCTTAATTGATCCATTGCATCAATATGTTCTGTCCAATTGCTATCAACAACACGTAGAATAATCATTTTTTGAAATTCAACCAGTTGCTCTTCTGAACTAATGGCATCAATTTTGGTTTGATAAATTTCATCAGCACGCTGTATTAATAAATCTTTCAATTGTTCTTTAGACTTATTTCTCACATCTTCAAGTGAAAATTCATGTTCAGGAACAATACATGTTGTTGCAAAAATAACGACACCATCTAGGTTCCAATCTTTTTCTTCACCAATTGTATGTGAGTCAATCACACGATGAATAGTTCTATGAATCATTGCTTTAACCACAGGGGTTAGATCTTGTTCTGCGTTAATAATTTGATTTCTTTGTTCATAAATAATCTCACGCTGTTCACGCATCACGTCATCATATTGTAATACGTTTTTACGTGTATCATAGTTATTTCCTTCAACACGTTTTTGAGCAGCTTCTACTTGTTTGGATAACATATTACTTTGAATTACCGCATCTTCTTCTGCAATTTTCATTTTATCTAGTAACATTTTAATACGTTCTGAACCAAAACGACGCATTAAATCATCTTCTAAAGAAAGATAAAATTGTGATACTCCAGGATCTCCTTGCCGTCCTGCACGCCCTCTAAGCTGATTATCAATACGACGTGATTCATGACGCTCTGTTCCAATAACTGCTAGACCACCTAATTCTTTAACTCCTGGTCCTAATTTAATATCTGTTCCACGACCTGCCATATTTGTAGCTATAGTTACAGCACCCTTTTGTCCCGCATTTAAAATAATTTCTGCTTCTTTAAAATGATTTTTTGCATTTAACACTTGATGTGGAATATTTTCTTGTTGCAATAAATCTGATAATAATTCCGAAGTTTCAACAGCTACTGTTCCTACCAATACAGGTTGTCCTTTACGATGACGCTCTTTAATATCTTGAACAACTGCATTAAACTTACTTTTTAATGTAGGATATAAAAGATCTGGGCGATCATCACGAGCAATAGGTTTATTTGTTGGAATTTGAATGACTTGCATATTATAAATTTCACGAAATTCTTCTTCTTCTGTTTTAGCTGTTCCTGTCATTCCAGAAAGTTTTTTATACATTCTAAAATAATTTTGAAAGGTAATATTGGCCATTGTCTTAGTTTCATCTTCAATTTTCACATCTTCTTTAGCCTCAATAGCTTGATGAAGGCCATCTGAATAACGTCTACCATCCATAATTCTTCCTGTAAACTGATCTACAATCATTACTTTACCATCTTGAACAACATAATCAATATCACGCAGCATAATATAATTTGCACGAAGGGCTTGATCGATATGATGCGTTAATGCTGTATTTTCAATATTGTATAGATTATCTAAATTAAAATGTTCTTCTGCCTTAGAAATACCTTCATCGGTTAACGTGATTGTTTTACTTTGCACATCAATTTGATAATCTTCATCTTCTTTTAATTGTTTTACAAAATGATCTGCACGTGTATATAACGCAGTAGATTGTTCTGCTTGACCTGAAATAATTAAAGGTGTTCTTGCCTCATCAATTAAAATAGAATCTACCTCATCTACAATCGCATAATTTAATGGTCGTTGTACCATTTGATCTTTATGAACAACCATATTATCTCTTAAATAGTCAAAGCCTAACTCATTATTTGTGCTATAAGTAATATCACAAGCATATGCAGCACGTTTTTCAGCAGGAGATTTAGAATTTAAATTAAGCCCTACAGATAACCCTAAAAAGTTATAAAGCTCTCCCATTTCATTCGCATCACGTGTTGATAAATATTCATTGACAGTAACAACATGCACACCTTCTCCGGTCAGAGCATTTAAATAAACAGGCATCGTTGCTGTTAAAGTTTTTCCTTCTCCTGTTTTCATCTCTGGAATGTTTCCATCATGAAGAACAATACCACCCATAAGCTGAACACGATAAGGAAACAGGCCTAATACTCTTTTTGCT
>JASLFJ010000139.1 GCA_030150665.1 Enterococcaceae bacterium | reverse complement strand
GAGCGACCTATTTTAGAGACTGAACATTTTTCACCGCTGAAAAAAATGTTACAGCGCTTTGGCAGCTGGGTCGTTAGAAAAGCATCTAATACAAATATTCCAGATGCACCCAGTGGCTTTCGGGCGTATTCAAGACAAGCTGCAATGCAGCTGAATGTGATTAATGAATATACCTATACGTTAGAGACGATTGTTCAAGCCGGAAGAAATAAAATGGCGATGACTTCTGTTCCAATTCGTACAAATCCTGAGCTTAGACCCTCGCGTTTGTTTCACAGTATGTTTGGGTATGTGAAAAAATCAATGGTAACGATTATTCGTGCTTTTTTAATGTACCGATCATTAGTGTTTTTTTCCGTGATTGGCAGCATTTTATGTTTATTAGGGATCATTGGCGGCATTCGCTATCTTTATTTTTGGAGTGCAGGCGATGGTTCTGGACACGTACAGTCGTTGATTTTATCAAGTACGCTACTTTTAGCAGGCATTCAAACGTATGTTATTGGCTTTTTAGCGGATTTACTGTCTGCCAATCGCAAGATTTTAGAAGATATTCAGTACCGCGTGCGCCGTTTAGATTATGCAGAAAGTGAACAGTTACCCGAATCAGAGCGGATTCATTTATCAGAAAAGTGAGAGGAGTGGTGATTTGGTAGTCGGCAAATCGGTAAAATCGCAGCCAGTTTTATATTTTATCGGAGCTGTGTTTTGTTTTTTTCTCTTATGGCATCTGTTCATTCCTTGGCAAGCTTCAGGGGATGATGGTTTATTATTTTTAGGCCCATTTCATCAAGAGGCTGGGGGCAGTTATTGGCAATTTTTAAAAATGCGCTATACGACATGGAGTTCAAGATGGTTGATTGAAGCGGTGACTGTATTTTTGGTCAATCATGTCTGGCTCTGGCGTATTTGTAACGCAGGGATGATGACGATTGCCAGCTGTTTACCTGCTTATTTTTTTAAGGAAAAAGAAGCGGTGACGGTAAAAGATGTCATGGTTAGTGTAGGTTTATTTGGGCTTATGCCTTTAACTTTTTTTAACGAAACAGGATGGATTGCGACAAATACGAATTATTTATGGGTTTATGCTTTATTATTAGTAGCCCTTTATCCAATATGTCGGTTTGTTTTTTTTAAAGAGCAAGTTTCAAAGCCCGTTTATCTGATCAGTACGCTTAGTTTAGTATATGCCAGCAATCAAGAACAAGGCTTAGCGATACTTTGGGCGAGTTATTTGCTCGTTGTGCTTTTTTTTTGGCATCAATGGCGTCAGCTTTGGCTTTGGTGGAGCGTGAATATTGGCTTATTAATCGTGCAAACGATCCTAATATTACGTGCTCCTGGCAATTATATACGCTTCGAACAAGAAGTTGCTGAGTGGTTTCCTGATTTTTCTAAGCTGACACTCTTTCAAAAGCTATCTTTAGGCTATACCTCTACGTTAAAACATCTCTTTTTTGATCATGTTTGGTTAGTCGGGGTCTTTTTGATCGTTATTTTAATACGTCTTTATGTCATACGTGCTCAGCAGATGTATGTTTTTGGTTGGTTTCCTTTTGTGACTTTTTTGAGTATGGCATTTTCTTTAGGACATACGGAAAATAACGGGTTTCCACCATTATTAGCTTCATTTAATATTTATGGAACGACGTCAACACTTTCTGATATAACGACATGGTATCCTGATATTATTTTAACCTTACTTTATCTTTCAGTAGGGATTGCGCTACTTTACCAACGTCCTAAACATGAGCAGATATTTATATTATGGGTTTATTTAGCAGTGCTTTGTGTTCGCATATTAATGGGCTTTTCTCCCACGATTTGGGCTTCTGCTACACGGACCTATATGTTCAGTTATGGAGGTATTCAGTTGATCACGTGTTATATTTTATCTGTTCATCAAAAGCGATTTTATGCTTTAGGCATTCCAGCGCTTATTTTTTCTTTAGGGCTGATACACTGGCTGAGCGCTTTTGGTATTGTTGCAGGATAAGAAAGGAGGTTGTGTATGACACAAAAGTTTAAGCGCTTGATCCCTTTTGGTATTGCTGCTTTAGTGACCTTAGTTTGTTTTTTCTTTCAAAGTGCACCGCGTGATGTGACGTTAGAATTTTATATTCCAGAAACAGATGAACAGAGCTCTTCTGAAGCCTTAAGTTCTTTTATGTTGCACATTCAGCCTAAAGACTTACCCGAAAAGATTCCAGTGAATGTGAATGTCTTAACCTATACAGCAACGCGTTCGATGACTTTTTCGCTAGATCCTTATTTAGTAAACAATCAAGGGATGACGTTAAGCAGTGGTTCTGGAGCGTTGTTACCGAAACAGCTAGGGTTAAAAGTTTATGATAAAGGCGGACAGCTGCTGCTTTGGCTTAATGAAGCACAGCTAGCTCCTATGATGCAACGAAAAGGAAGCCATTATGTTTTTGATGCTGCTTTAAGTCAAAAGATTGCTCATCTAGCAACAAAACACGGGATTTTAACTTTTTATGTAGCCTTGATTAGCTTCTTTTTAGCCTGGTTTTGGGTGCATTATGCCGCTTCTTCATTTCGGTTACGCTTTAGTGTCAGTCTTTTATGTATGTTTGCTTTATTTTTTATATTAAATGATCAAAAAGTATATACAGGGTTTCAACATGAACTTGTATATGGTCAACCGAGTCTAACGGAACTAGCACCTAAAGAGCAGTTTGATCAAACGTTTTGGGTTCCTGAAGGAAAAAAAGTCGGACAGATTCAAATTCGTGTTAAAACAGGAGAAGTACCAAAAGATAAACCCGTTCTTTGGGCGGCAGTTAAAGATCGTCAGACAGGGGAAGTCTTAGCTGAGCGGTGGTTTTTAGGTAGGCAATTTTCAGATGAAGTGCGTCTTAATATACATGAAGATCATCCATTAGTAGCAGGGACTGCTTATCAGCTAGAGCTTGTGAATATTGGGCCACAAGATACAGAGCTGTTTGTTGAGACGTATCCTAAAAAAGCCCCCCTTATCGGAAGCTCTTCAGCGGCACTGCGCAGTTTAGGGATGACGTTAAGGTTTCAGCTGATCTCATTACGCTGGGTAGGGCTTATGTTGCTTGTGGTAATAACACTGAGTTATTTGCTGATATTAGGCAGGTTAGGGATACGAAATGTGCAACGACAAATCATCGTGATTTACGCATTAGCGCTTAGTTTATTTGCTTTTGCAAGCTGGATTCAATCAGAACGGACGAAAGCGTTATGGGATCCTAATGCGCATCTGTCTTTTATTGTCTCACTAGCGACCAATGAGACGACTGGCGTTCCTGAGTATCAAGATCACTGGCTATCAAGTGATGATCAAGGAGCAAAAGGAAAACAGCGCCAACAAGACGGTTCTTTAGGAGGAACGTACCGGTTAAATCCAGATTTTATTAACTATCAAGGCCATCCGCCGCTTTATCATCAGCTGCTTCGATATTTAGGACGTGTTCAAGCCAATAATCCTTATGAAGCAGAAGTCTCTTATACGCGGCTTGTTACGATTTCTCAAATCTTTGCGATTATAACCGTGCTACTTTGGTTTTTATTAGGCATGCGTCTATTGCCTCAAGATCCGTTATATCACTGGGTTTATAGTTTAAGTATGGCATGTTACGGCTTACTGATCTACGGGGC
>JASLFJ010000076.1 GCA_030150665.1 Enterococcaceae bacterium | reverse complement strand
TGATACAGAAATAGATCAAGAGATTGCTCGTTTAAATCAAGCTCTTGATATTTCAAAGACAGAACTTTCTAAGATTCGTGAAAAAACTGCTGAAAAATTAGGAGAAGAAGAAGCAGGAGTATTTGATGCTCATTTAATGGTTCTTTCGGATCCTGAGATGATTTCAGCTATTGAAGAGATGATTCGTCAAGATAAGGTGAATGCAGAACAAGCATTAACGGCTGTTACGAATAATTTCATTATGATTTTTGAATCGATGGAAGATAATCCGTATATGCAAGAGCGTGCTGCTGATATTCGAGATGTGACAAAACGTGTGTTAAGTCATTTATTAGGGATTCAATTACCTGATCCTTCAATGATTGATGAAGAAGTCATTATTATTGCTCATGATTTAACGCCAAGTGATACTGCACAACTTGATAAGCGTTATGTTCAAGCTTTTGTCACTAATATTGGTGGTAGAACTTCACATTCTGCAATTATGGCAAGATCTTTAGAGATTCCTGCAGTTGTAGGAACAAAAGATATTACACAATGTGTAACTCAAGGTATGATGTTAGCAGTTAATGGTATGACAGGAGAGGTTATTTTAAATCCAGATGATGCATTAATTGCGACATTTAAGGAAAAACAAGCTCAATTTGCTGAAGAGAAAGAAATGCTTCAAAAAATGAAAAATGAGCTTAGTTATACAGCAGATGGCAAACAAGTAGAGCTTGTGGCAAATATTGGTACACCTAAAGATTTAGATGCTGTGATCCATAATGGTGGAGAAGGTATTGGTTTATATCGTACAGAATTTTTATATATGGATAATACTGATTTTCCTACAGAAGAAGAACAATTTGAAGCTTATAAAGTTGTTTTAGAATCTATGGATGGGAAACCTGTAGTTGTTCGTACGATGGATATTGGTGGCGATAAAGAGTTGCCTTATTTACCGTTAGATCATGAAATGAATCCATTTTTAGGTTATCGTGCTATTCGTATTTCTTTAGATCAGACAGAAATGTTCCGTACCCAATTAAGAGCATTACTTAGAGCCTCTGTTTATGGAGACTTAAGAATTATGTTTCCAATGATTGCAACGGTTCCAGAATTTGTTAAAGCTAAAGAAATTTTAGAAGAAGAGAAAACAAAATTAATAAAAGCTGGTGTTCAAGTTTCAGATTCTATTCAAGTAGGTATGATGATTGAAATTCCAGCTGCAGCGATTCTTGCTGATCAGTTTGCTAAAAAAGTAGATTTCTTCAGTATTGGTACAAACGATTTAATCCAATATACAATGGCTGCCGATCGCATGAATGAACGTGTTTCTTATTTATATCAACCTTATAATCCATCTGTGTTGCGTTTAATCAATATGGTGATTCAAGCTGCACATAAAGAAGGAAAATGGGTAGGTATGTGTGGAGAGATGGCTGGAGAAACTACAGCTGTACCCTTACTTTTAGGTATGGGTCTTGATGAATTCTCAATGAGTGCGACAAGCATACTAAAAGTTCGTTATTTATTATCAAAACTTTCATATCAAGAGATGCAGCAATTAGCAGAAAAAGCACTGACTGAGTGCAGCAATTCTGAAGAAGTTATTGCTTTAATTCATGAACATGTAACTTATCTATAATATAAAAATTTGTGTTATTGTTTTTAAATATGTTCATATGAAATATTGATGATTGATAAATTTGAATATATACTATGAATGAAAGATATCCGTGCTCCTTTTACTGTTGTTTTTTATAGAAATAACAGTAAGAGGAGCACGGATATCTTTTTTTCTGTGTGTTAATATTAAAAATAGAAGTAAAAGATAAAGGAGTATTTATGAAAAGCGGCTCATTATATTGTTTAACTGCGTTTCTTTTAACAAGCTTATGTTTACCTAATTTTAATTAAATGTGGGATAATGCTCCTAGTGGATGTGAAGGAATTGCTTTGTATCAAGCTTTAAGATATAAAGGAAAAGCAGCTCATTATTTTGAAAAAATAAAAAAAGATAGCGTAATCACTTCTGATTATGCTATCTTTTTTATCATATTTTCATTCCATAGGTATTTTTGTAAATGGAAAAGTTCTATGTTAGAGTTTAAGAAGAAAGAGAGGCAGCAGTTTCGATTACAGAGTCAATAATACCGTATTCTTTAGCTTCTTCAGCGGACATAAAATTATCTCGATCGGTATCACGTTCAATGGTTGTTAATTTTTGACCAGTATTTTTTGCTAAAATACGATTTAAGCGATCTCGAGTATTTAAAATATGTTTTGCAGCAATTTCAATTTCAGTGGCTTGCCCTTGGGCACCGCCTAAAGGTTGATGAATCATCACTTCTGCATTAGGTAAAGCAAAACGTTTTCCAGGAGTTCCTGAGGATAATAAAAAACTTCCCATAGATGCAGCAATACCTAAAACAATAGTTTGTACGTCAGCTTTTACAAAATTCATTGTATCATAAATTGCAAGTCCTGCAGTAACACTACCACCTGGAGAATTAATATATAGATAAATATCTTTTTCAGGATCTTGTGCATCTAAAAATAATAATTGTGCTACAATAGAGTTGGCTAAATGATCATCAATAGGACCACTTAACATAATAATACGATCTTTTAATAATCGAGAATAAATATCATAAGCACGTTCACCACGTGAT
Source organism: Enterococcaceae bacterium (assembly GCA_030150665.1). Classification (GTDB taxonomy): domain Bacteria; phylum Bacillota; class Bacilli; order Lactobacillales; family Catellicoccaceae; genus JASLFJ01. Next base: position 388 of record JASLFJ010000076.1, on the reverse strand, counting down.
GATTGTTCAATAACTGTAGGAATTAAATTCATGAAAATCCTCCTTAAAAAACTATTTATATAACAGGTATTTTAACATAAACTATTATAAAATACTATCTTTTAAATAGTGGTTGGAGAATCCTTAGGTAGTGTTATTTACTTTTAATTAAAGAACTGGAGTTTTATATACATGAAAAATAATGTTTATGCTGTAGTTGATTTAGAAACTACAGGTAATAAATTAACAGAAGATAAAATCATTCAATTCTCTTGTGTATTTGTTGAAAAAGATAATATTAGTCATCAGTTTTCTACATTCATTAATCCACAGATGCCTATTCCAGAACATATTCAAGAATTAACAGGAATTAGTTATGCAGATGTTAAAAAAGCACCGATTATTGAAG
>JASLFJ010000039.1 GCA_030150665.1 Enterococcaceae bacterium | reverse complement strand
CTGTAGGTTCATTTTCAACGGTCCAAACAAAGCGGTCAAAACAATGATGATTCGTCCCATAATCAATTCCCTGATCAGTAAGTTTAAAGACACACACATTTTTTTCATTTAATTGATAACCATCAGGTGCTTCAACTTCTTTAATCATATAAGGTCTTCCATAAACTAAATGATCAAAAGTAACTGATCCATTACTATTTGTTGGTTTATTTTCAACAGGAGTAAATCTCATTGGTTGATTCCACGCGCTGATCACTTCTGTTCCTTGTTTTGCATCTTCTTCATATAACATAAACACAGCATCTGATAAGTGTTGACCATCTTCAGAAGAAATTTTTTCAATGTCTACTTCGCCTTCTTTATCCGGTATTTTTTTGTTAGGAACCCCTAAAACAGGAATGTTCCCATTAATGATAAAGACTTCTCCGTTGACTTGATTTTGACTAGAGGCCACCGTTTCAAACGTATCAGGCTGAATTGTAAATGGATATTTACCTTGCGGATTTGCTTCATATCCTTTAGGCGGCTTTGTTTCAATAAAATAATAATCTCCTGGAGGTAAATTATTTACAATAATAACTCCATTTTGTCCTACCGATGAATGATCCTCAGTCGTATACGTCCCTATTTTCTTAGCTGGTGATTGTGTTACATCATACAGCTCAAATTCCGCTCCATTTAACCGTGTTCCTTCATTTGTACTGCTTGGTGGATTCTCTTCATCATACTTTACAAGATTAACAGAGCCATTTCCTGTATAAAAATCAAGTTCACCCGAAGGTCGGTAACTTGGAGGGATCGCAAACATCCCCACAAATTGTCTTCCATTAGCCACACTTGCAGTATAGCCAATAGAATCATTCCAAAAATCTCGAGTATTTTTCCGAATGACTAATTTTACATCACCAGGATTTAAATCACATTTAGCAGTAACTTCTAATTTTGTAAACGGCTCACCTACTTTTGTCTGCTTCACAGCAACATTATTGCTTCGGTTATAGTAAATATAAGGAGCGCGTGTTTTTTTCTCATAAATATCTTGATACTCTTGTTTAATATCTAAACAGTTATCAATAATATTTTTGTCTTTTCTTTTCGATGCTGCTTTAGAAGCTTCAATATCAATATAGTGATCAAAATCCCGTTGTGTATAAGTAATATTTTCAAAACCTCTAAGCCCTGAGGTTTGATTACTATTAGGAACTTCCATCACCACTTTAGCATTGGTCTTACTTAACAGTTGTGCTTTTTCCGTAATATAACTGGTATCCTCATATAAATGTCTCATCTCTGATAAAATCGTAAGATCAGGCTTGTAGTCAATTTCTTGTTTCCATGCATTTGGCCAAAAATATTTTGTATTATAGTTAATTCCTTCAGGATCTACGATATTATCAATACGATTATTATTATCTCGGTTATATTTCATTGAAAATAGCCAAGCAGATATTTGTCCGCCACCCATCCAACGGCGTCCTGTATCTTTGCGATCTTTAATATACTGTTGACTAAAATTTGTCACATCATATTTTAAAGGTTGTACCCCTTTAATTGGATCTTTACTGCTAAGAACCTGCATGGGATCATCATGTGCTGTTTGGGCGCGCCACGCAGCCATATGAAGACTTAAGTTTAACTTTCTTGCCCCTTCATCCATAATAAAATCTTCAATTTGTGCTTTAAATAGTGGTGCATTACTTTGCGTAATCGTATGGAAAGGATCAATACATAATCCAACTTCATCTGGATAATACGTTGTCCCACTACTATCTACTCCATAAAAGAAGGTTGGAAAAGCCATTTTATCGTAACCTTGAAACTTAGGATGATCACGTCTAATAGCATCTGGATAAAGATCTGCAATAACGAAATTAGTAAAACTATTATCACTTTCCCATTTCACAGCACTTTGTGCTCTCGCTTGATTCATCGGTTGATTTGCATATTGATTGACATCAACCCAAGAAAAAATCCCTGGATCATATGGCTCAATATTAATTTTTTGTGCTTGATTGCTCGCAAAAGCAATCGAATGCATCCCTGCCTTAATCTCAGGACGAGCACGCACTTGAATAGGTAAGGTCACTTGAAGATCACCTAGCCCATCTAATTTTGTTTCATCAAAATCAATTTGAAAATAGCGATCACCTGACTTGGATTGGTATATCTTTCCTAATGTCTCATCTCCTGTCTTTAACAAAACAGGATCTGTACCGATTGAGTCTAGCTGTCCTGGAAGCTTATAAAAAATTGAATGTAAGGCTCCAGATAGTTTTTCTGTATGAATGACTAAATCTAAAGCCCCTTTATAAGGTCTTCCTTGACGGATCGTATCGACGGGATCTCCTACCGCATTTTCTAACTGGATCCGTGTCACATCAATCACATCTTGATCGGTTTCATCAAATGTATTTTTTTGAATCATCGGTAAATCACTATAGACAGTAAAAAATTCTCCAGGTCCATATAATTCATCAACATTTAATAAATAAGAAACAGGAACAGGAATCGGATTTCTTAACGTGACATCATTTTCCATCAATGGATGAAAAGCAAGTACATTTTGTTCTGTAGGATTTGATACCGAATATACATTATTTTTTGTATAAATAAAGTGAAATAATTCTTGTTCACTGCCTAATTGATATTCATTACTTGCTTGTACTTGATAAGTAAAC
>JASLFJ010000034.1 GCA_030150665.1 Enterococcaceae bacterium | reverse complement strand
GTTATTGATTATACACTTGTTGAACAGTTAGAAAATAAATCTAACTTTTATGAGATATGCGAACAACATGACCTACACTATCCAAAAACTGTCCGTATTGACCATGCACTTTCATTAGAAGCCTTCAAACAATGTGTCCCTTTTACTTATCCTATTGTCTTAAAACCAGCAGATAGTATTGCCTATTTAGATGTAGATTTTGAAGGATATAAAAAAGCCTATATTTTAGATACTCCAGAAGAAGCTGTAACAATTATTGAAAAAATTTATCAACAGGGTTATCAAGATACACTGATTGTCCAAGATTATATTCCAGGAGACGATAGCCACATGCGTGTTATGAACGTTTATGTCGATCAACATCATCAAGTACGTATGATGTGTCTTGGTCATCCTTTATTAGAAGACCCTACACCCGAGGCAGTTGGAAATTATGTAGCCATCCTTCCAGAATACAATCTTAAACTCTATCAACAAATCGAACGCTTTTTAACAGCCATTAACTATACCGGTTTTGCAAACTTTGACTTTAAATATGATGCACGTGATAATACATATAAAGTATTTGAAATTAATTTAAGACAAGGTAGAAGTAGTTTTTACACAACCCTTAACGGCTATAATTTAGCAACTTATTTAGTCGATGATTATGTAAAACAATCCCTTACTCCAAAGACACCGATCTATGGCAACAAAGATCGTCAAACACATCAATTATGGCTAGGAGTTCCAAAATCATTATTTATAGAATATGCAACTGATAATCAAGAAAAACAATATGCACTAGATCTTATCAAACAAGGTCGTTTCGGCACTACACTTTTTTATAAAAAAGATAAAAACATGAAACGCACATTGCTACTACACTACATTCAACATATCTATAAAAAACGATTTAAAACCTTTTTTAAAGAAAAACAGTAAGTAACTTGTGATAAAGAAACATAAGGAGATGAGCATTGTGGAGAAATTTTTTACCTTATTAGGTGGCATGGGAACATTAGCTTCAGAAAGTTTTATCCATTTACTTAACAAAAGAACCCCAGCTACTTCTGATCAAAGTTTTTTAAATTATATTTTAGTCAATCATGCCTCCATTCCTGATCGAACTGATTATATTTTAGATGCTAATTGCCCAAGTCCCCTTCCCTACCTAAAAAAAGATATCCAACAACAATCGCTACTGCAACCTGAATTTTTTGCGATTTTATGTAATACAGCTCATTACTTCTATGATGAACTACAACATATAACAGAGATTCCTATTTTGCATATGCCTAAATTAACGATTGAGCAAATTAGAAAAACACAGCCAAAATGTCAACAAATTGGTATTTTAGCAACAGAAGGGAGTATAAGAGCAGGCATTTATACTTCTTTACTTGAAGCAGCAGGATTAACACCGATTCTGCCGTCTAAAGAACTTCAGTCTCTTACTAATCATTTGATTTATGATCTTGTAAAACAAGGAAAACCTGTACCTTTAGACCTATTTGATCACCTATTACAAGAAACGTTTTCTAATGGATCCCAAGCGATTATTTTAGGATGTACAGAACTATCATACATTCAAGAAAATTATTTCAATACACCTATTCCTTATGTTTATAATCCTCAAGATATTCTTGTCACACATATTCTTCAAAAGATGACTTAAAAGATAAGATATTCATCTTATCTTTTTTTGTTTCTCCCGTTTTGTTTCTATACTTATTTTTCATAATATGCTAAAATGAATGTAACTTGTACGACCATGAATAAATAACTTAATGTCACTATTTATGTTCAATGAAACAAAGACCAGGTTTCATTCCATCAAAAAACGAATATCGTTTTTTGATGTTTTTGTACTTATTTTTATGTTTAATGAAATAAACTAATATATTAATTTAAAGGAGCGATTAATTAACTTATGATTTATAAAGTTTTTTATCAAGAATCTTTCTCTCGAAATATTCGTCGAGAAACAACAAAAACACTCTATATTGAAGCAGAAAATATTATTGAAGCACGGAAACAAATCGAACAAAATACCCCATATAATATTGAATTTATTCAAGAATTAGCAGGTAATCATTTAGCCTATGAACAAGAACATGCTAACTTTTTCTTAACGGAGTTTTCAACTGATGAAACCCTTAATTAAAAATAATGAAACAGGTGTCTTTGGCATCGGTGGATTAGGAGAAATTGGGAAAAATACATATGGGGTCCAATTTCAAGATGAAATTATTATTATTGATGCAGGCATTAAGTTTCCAGAAGATGATTTATTAGGTATTGATTATGTCATTCCTGATTACAGTTATTTAGTACAAAATAAACATAAAATTAAAGGCTTGTTTATTACTCATGGTCATGAAGATCACATTGGTGGTATCCCTTATTTATTAAAACAAATCAACATTCCTATTTATGCAGGCCCACTTGCTCTTGCATTAATTCGCAATAAATTAGATGAACATGGATTATTAAGAGATGCTACTTTACATGAAATTCAAGAAGATAGTGTCATTAAATTTAGAAAAACAGCGGTAAGTTTTTTTAGAACAACACATAGTATTCCAGATGCTTTAGGTATTGTCATCAAAACACCTCCTGGAAATATTGTTGCAACAGGTGACTTTAAATTTGATTTCACTCCTGTTGGAGAACCTGCTAACTTACATCGAATGGCACAAATTGGTAATGAAGGGGTATTATGCCTTCTTTCAGATAGTACGAATGCAGAAATTTCAGATTTTACAAAATCGGAAAAACTAATTGGTAAATCTATTTTACAAATTTTCGAAAAAGTTGAAGGTCGTATCATCTTTGCAACATTTGCTTCTAATATTTCAAGACTCCAACAAACAGCAGAAGCAGCGATTAAAACCGGACGTAAAATTGTTGTTTTTGGTCGTAGTATGGAAAACGCTATTGAAAATGGCAGACAGTTAGGATATATTACCGTACCAGATGATACTTTTATTAGTCCTCAAGAAGTTAACCAATATCCTGCAGAAGAAATTTTAATTTTATGTACAGGTTCTCAAGGTGAACCTATGGCTGCACTCAGTCGTATTGCCAATGGAACCCACCGTCAAATTTCTATTCATCCAGGAGATACCGTTGTATTTTCTAGTTCACCGATTCCAGGAAATACAAGTAGTGTTAATCATGTCATTAATCTACTTTCAGAAGCAGGTGCTAATGTTATTCATGGTAAAATCAATAATATTCATACATCAGGACACGGTGGACAAGAAGAACAAAAATTAATGCTTCGTTTAATGAAACCTAAATATTTCATGCCCGTCCATGGTGAGTTTCGTATGCAAAAAATTCATACACAACTCGCGGAATCTGTAGGTATCCCTAAAGATCATTGCTTTATTATGAAAAACGGTGATGTCTTAGCACTTACTGCAGATCATGCACGCATTGCAGGTAGCTTTAAAGCAGGTGATGTGTATGTTGATGGTAGCGGTATCGGTGATATTGGTAATATTGTGCTTAGAGATCGTCGTATCTTATCAGAAGAAGGCCTTGTGCTTATTGCAGCAACCGTAGATTATGAAAAACAATTAATTTTATCAGGTCCTGATATTTTATCTCGTGGATTTATTTATATGCGTGAATCTACTGATTTAATCAAAGAAGCACAACGTCTATTATTCCATACTTTGCGACAAGAATTGAAAAAACCAAATTGTACTGAATATACAATTAATGATGCATTAATTCAAGCATTACAACCTTTTCTTGCAGATAAAACCGATCGTCATCCTATGATTCTACCTATGATTATGGAAGTTTCTACCGATGATTTATAAATTATATAAAGCTTAAGTGTATTAATCTATATTTAAGGAGATAAACAGTGAGTAATCATATTATTTCTCAGTACTATCAACAAGATATCTTAACACGTTTAGCTTATCATTCCACATCTCTGATTGATAACCCCATTACATTTTCTGAAGTATCAAGTATTATTAATGATAACTATATTTCCATGGAAACACATGGATTTTCAATCATTCATTTTTATCAAGTTGAAAATCACAAACAAGCATTCTTCTACCTTATGAAATTGCTATCTAATAATCAATCACTCACTTCTTCTGAACTCATAAAGTTACATCAACTTATATTTGATCGTATTCCATTAGAAAAACAAACATTAATACATAAATATTCAGAAAAAGATTGGCAACAATGTTTGTTGCATATAGAACACCTATCACAAGATACAACATTTTCAAAAGATAACACACCATACTTTAGCAAATATTTAGCACAATTTTATCTTCAGTTCATACAGCAATTTGAATTAATTAAAGAAGAACTCCTATTTCTTCACTTACTAATGATATATATTTCCTTAAAATATCATCTACCTCCTATTATTATTAAGGTAGATGATCGTATGTTGTATGAGCAAGCAATTAAACAAAAAGATATCAATACATTAGCGATGCTTTTTGCTAAAATACTGGATAAGGAATGGCGACGTTTTTCGATTTTTCATAAATAAAACACCTATAAAAACATATCGTGGATCATGATTATTTCATGATATATGATATGTTTTTTATCATGAATTAAAGGAGATTACTGTGAAAAAAAAGAAGAAAAATAAATTATATTCCGTCATCACATTAGTTCTACTTATTATAGGAGCACTATTATGGGATAAACATGAGATAGAACACTATATCCCTCAACTCCTGCAAACATTATTTATTGATCAACCAACAGTACAACCCGATTATCTAGATACAGGGCAACAAAATCCCTTTGAAAGTGCTGAAATCCCTTTTTCAGAAGATGCGCCTATTACGGATTTAAGTGGATACATTACTTATTATCCTTTAGATGCTTTAAATCGACCTACAGGTGCAGAAGCTGTACTTACACCAGAAATGGTAGGTACTGGAACTTCAGCTAATTCAAAAATCCGCCCTCCTGGATTTATTTCTGGAAAAGAGCCTCACGGACATGCTAGAGGACATCTGATTGGTAGACAACTTGGAGGATCTGGAGATGATCCTAGAAACTTAGTCACTTTATATCAAAATCCTGTAAATACTCCTTATATGACAAAGTATGAAAATATGGTCAGAAATGCCTTAGATGAAGGAGATATTATTCGTTATCGAGTCATTCCAATTTATGAAGGAGATAACTTAATGTGTTCTCAAGTAAAAATGGAAGCTATGAGTCTAACCCCTCAAGGAATGATTCAATATACGGTTTATATCAATAACACTCCCAATTAACTAGGAGGTACTTTATGAATAATTCATTAATCGAACAACTAAAAACACTATCTGATAATCAATTATATAATCCAAATATGATCGAACAATTAACAGATCCTGATGATTTTTTTATCTTTGCTAATGAAACAAAAAGAAACCAGTGGGAAGAAGTTATTACCTACTTATCAAGCCCTATGACATGGTCTCTTAATGATCAAAAAGACTGGCAACTTATAGCACAAACTATTGATGGAGATAATATTTTAAGTAAACAGCATCAATCACTGATTATTCCAAAATCATTAATACTAAAAGATATTGAGTGTTATTTACTATCTTATAAAGACCTATTCATCGCATATTTCACTCAATCATTAGGTTCAAAAATCCTTCCTGTTTATACATAAATAATAATGATATTAAAGATATGCAAAATAAAAAAAAACCATGATTAAATTTTACTCTTTTATATTTAAAAGAGTAAAAAAATTAATCATGGTGTTTTTTATTGTTGAATTACTTTAAATAATAAATAATTATTAAATAATTATTTTTTACTGATTCATTGATTGAGATCGTGATATGCTTTTATAAATTGTTGATACCAATAAAAACTATCCTTTTTATAGCGCTTATAAGTTCCATTTCCTTGATTATCAGCATCTACATAAATAACCCCATATCTTTTTTCCATCTCACAACTTCCAGCAGAAACAATATCGATAATCCCCCAGGCAATATATGCCTGTACATCAATACCTTGCTCTTTAGCATGAATTACTGCATTCATATGTTCTTTTAAATAAGCACTTCTATAAGGATCATGAATCTTACCTTCTTGAGTTAACTCATCATAAGCACCTAGTCCATTTTCAGCAACCATAACCGGTTTTTCATAGCGATCATAAACTTTTCTAAGTGTTGTTTCTAATCCTAATGGATCAATTTGCCAACCCCACTCAGTCGCTTTAAGATATGGATTTTTAGTGGTCGCTACAAGATTTCCCGCTGTTTGTTGTTTTGATTCATCAACACTAGCAATACTAGATGAATAATAAGAAAAGGAAACAAAATCACAAGTATATGATTTTAATAATTCTAGTTCTTCTTTTGTTCTATCTAAATAAATATGATGTTCTTTAAAGAACTGTTCCATATAATATGGATAACTTCCTTTAGATAATATGTCCATACAAAACCACTGATTGATTTGTTCATCACACACTAATTGATAATTATCTTCTGGTTTTGGTGTTAGTGGATAATAACAAAAACATGAAATCATCGCTCCAAAGGAGCCTTTAACAGATAAACTTCTTCCTAATTGAATTGTTTTTGCACTTGCTACAAATTGGTGGTGTAAACATTGAAATATCTTAGTTAAGTCATAAGGTTCTTGATCTTGTTTAATTAAAGCCACTCCATTATAAGGACTAAAATATCCTGCATTAATTTCATTAAATGGTAGCCAATAATCAACTACATCTCCCCAACGTCTTAAAACAAATTCAGAAAAATGCATATAGGCATCAATCATCTGTTTATGATACCAACCACCATACTTCTCAATTAAATACATTGGCACTGCATAGTGATTCATCGTTACAAATATTTTAATATTATGATGTTTTAAAAAATTAAAAATCTTATCATAATAACGTACACCTGATTCACTAGGTTCTGACGCTTCACCTGTTGGAAATAATCGTGACCAACTAATAGATAGTCGGTAAAGATCTAAATCTAGTTCTTGAATAAGTGCAAGATCTTCATCAATATACTCATATCCTTTACTGCCAACACGAAATGGATAAAAATATTTTGAATCTGGATTTTTAGCCTCATCAATCCAATGTTGTGTAATCAATCTTGTTTCTGTTGTAGCTTGACTTGTCCTTGGTAAATAAGGTCGGCAATCTTGAGTGTCCAATCCTCTTTCTTCAAAGCCACCTTCATACTGACTTGAAGCTGTAGCACCACCCCATAATATGTCATTCATGATCGTACCACCCTTTTAATCTTATTCTGCAGGAACAGTACCTGCTTCTTTTGCTAATTCATTTTCATCATACATTTTCACAAATGGATAATATAAGATAATAGAAATAATAATCAACACAATATTAAGCACTGCTGCACGCCAATCTCCACCTGTTGCTAAATAAGCACCAATAGGTCCTGGTAATGTCCAAGGTGCTGTTGTAACTACTGGATTGACTAAACCAATAGAAGTACATACCCAAGCAATTGATGCTGTAATCATTGGGGTTACAATAAATGGTAACATCAAAATTGGATTTAATACAATAGGTGTTCCAAAAATTAAAGGCTCATTAATATTAAAAACAGCGGGTAAAAATGCAGCTTTTCCTAATTTAGATCCATATTGAGACTTACACTTAAACGCTAATAACACGGCAAGACCAATCGTACAACCTGAACCTCCAATCCAAACAAACCATTGATAAAATGGTTCTGCACCAATATGAGGAGGAGTTTGTCCATTAGCTAATGCTGTACTGTTTGCTTCAATTAATACTAACCAGATAGGTCGTGCTAATGAGCCTACAATAGAAACCCCATGGATCCCAAAAACCCAGAAAAACGTGATTAAGAAAATTAATAATAATACACTTGGTAATGAATCTGTTGCATTGACTAAAGGACTAACAATATTAGCCATTGTTCCGTGCCAATCAAAATTAAAGAAATAAGTTAAAGAGCCAATAATTAAAATAACTAATAATGTCGGTGTTAGAGATTCAAAAGATCGAGCAACAGCGGGTGGAACTTGATCTGGCATTGTTATTTTAAATTTAGAACGATCCGTCATGCGGTAAATCTCAATTGCAATAATCGTTGTAATAATCCCTACAAATAATCCGCCACCACCTAAATTAGTCATCGGTAACACAAATCCGGAAACATCTAATCCTAGTTCTGGATCAATAACTGCAGGTGTAAAGGTCAGTAAAAAAGCAATAGTTGATAAAATACCACCTGATACCGCATCTAAATCATACGATTTCGCAAGACTTGCTCCCATACCAAATGTAGCATAAAGAGCCATAATAAACATAGTCATTCTATATGGTAACAAAATCGTTGAAGCATGACCTGTTAAAAATTCAGTAATGCCCCAATGTGCTGGAAGCGGTGGAAAAGCAACAATTAAGAAGAAGGATCCTACAATAATTAAAGGAAGTGTAGCAATAATTCCATCACGAATCGCACGTAAATGTCTTTGATTTGCTAATTTTTCCATAGGTCCTGATAATTTAGATTCAAAAAAGTACGTTAACTTATCCATCATAACTTACTGATCTCTCCTATCCTTAATCATCTTTTATTTATCGATCTTCTTTTTTATACTCTTTCAACTTAAATTTTTGCCATGGTTGAATCATATCTAATAAAAATACTTCTTCTGGAACTATTTTTCCTACAACATTACTTTTTCCTGAATTTTCCATCGGTAATCTCGCAATTTGTAACTCTCCTGCATAATGAGCATATAAAGAACTCTCAATAATTAAATCTCCTTTTTCCATATCTGGCGTATGATATACAGGAAATTCTTCACCTTTATATTTCACACGACTTTGTGTTGAGCGAATTACATAATCAGAAACATCACCACGATTAAAATGAAATTCCTCTAAAACAATTTTACGATCTAAATCTGTAATATGTTCATATAATTCACAATTTAAGGTTAAACAATATGGATCAATTTCACTTAATGCTTTAAATTCTTCTTCTGTTGCATACATATTTGCAATAATGACATCATCAATTAAATCAGTAGCCCAAAGATGTTTTGCTTGAACATCAATAGGTAAATGACGGTGCATTTCTAATGTACATAACCCTTCACTTACCGGCCAAGGCCCAATGGTTGCTGAAGGTGCATTAATAAAAGCAGCTGTACGAATATTATGCTGTTTATATTCTTGACTTGTTTTTAAAAAGTGCTCCCAACTTAAACCCGTATAACGATGCGGATAAAAATTATGGCATCCGATCAACTTATCTGTACGCGGATGGTAACATAAGATATTTTCTAAATATTTAGTTCCTGAACTAATATTTAATTCAATACTTAAATTTTGTGGATTAAATGTCATCAGTGATTCTTCATTTCCTGTAAATCCCATATCTAATCGAATACCATCTGCATGGATTTCTTCAAAAAACGTTAAATCTTGATAACTAATATTTAAATGATCAAACACTTTAGGACTTACATCAATAATCACTTCCATGCCTGCTTCATGACACCAATCAATCATTGTCCGAAACTGCTCCATAACTTTCTCTCGCTTATCCGTTACAGATAATAAACATGTAAAAACACGGGTGACGTTATATTTTTTTGCTAATTGTATATATTCATAAATTTCCTCTGGGGTACTATGATTGGGATATAATGATATTCCTAATTTTCGCATAATAAATCTCCTTTTTATTGTTGATTTAGTGATCATTTTAATAATATTCTTGTTCTTTTAACCAAAAATAATACGCTGCTTTAGCATTCTTTTCATAATGATCTACATAAGTTACATCTATTTGTTCTTCAAGATGTTTTTGAAATGCGTGTTTGACCCATTGATTATGTTCAATAACACTACCATTTATTGCAATATAATAATGATCTTGAGGAATTTTTTGTGACATATAAAAAGCTTGTTGTGCAAGTAAATATCCTGCTTTGTTAAAAATAGATAGTACTTCAAAATGATTCTGCTCTGCTAATGTTAGAAGACTTTTTGAAATTGAAGCAATTTGTTGTTTACTAGATTGATAAAACTTTTGCACAAGATCACACGGAGTATTGACTTCCCAAAATTGATACAAATGTTTTGTCAAAGTATGATTAATCACTCCAGTATCAAATCCATCAAGCACTGATTTTACACATTGTTTACCAATCCAATAAGCACTACCTTCATCACCTAAACGATCTCCCCAACCACCAACGCGATACCATTCTTTATTAAATCTTCCATAAATGACAGAACCTGTCCCAGAAAGCACTAATATACCTTCTTTACCTTGTAATCGATTCCAATAACTAAATTTAGCATCATTCATTAGAGAAATAGGGATCTTTAATGATTGAAAATATGCTCTTAATTTAATTTCTGCACCACTGACATCTAATCCTGATATTCCCAGTACTGCTAATTGACACTTATTTTTATCTAAAACATGATCAATATAAAGAACTACTTTTTGAATTTCTCTAATCGCCTGATCATAATCAGCAATTAAGTTACTTGGACCTCCTTCATAAGATAAAATTTCTTCACCTAATAAATTATAGGCGGATGCTTGGATGCGTGTCCCTCCACAATCCATCCCTAACACATATTTTGTCAATCCACTCCCTCCTAAAGTGTAACCGTTTACTACAGTATACTCTTTTTAAAAAAACAGTTCAATATTATTCATAAAAAAAAGAAATTTTTTTTCATATAAAATAAAAAAAAGAGGATTAATCCTCTTTTAATCAATAAATTCAAATTCAAAATTACCAATACGTACTAAGTCTCCAGATTGTGCCCCTTTTTCTCTAAGTGCTGCATCAACACCCATACCACGAAGTTGTCTTGCAAAGCGCATAATATTTTCATCCGTTGAAAAGTTCGTCATTTCAAATAATCTCATTAATTTAGGCCCTTCAAGTATCCAAGTTGCATCATCATCTCGTCGAATCATAAACCCTGGATCTTCTTCACTAAATTCATAAACCCCTGCTTGTACAAATTCATCAGGATCATATAATGGAAACTCCGGTGTTTTTTCAAGAAGGTCTGCAGTAAATGCTAATAAGTCTGATAAGCCTTGACGTGTTAATGCAGAAATCTCAAAAATGGGTATAATACGATCTGTTTCCTGTTCTAATGCTTGCAATTGATCTTTAAAGATCATCAAATTATCTTCAGCATCTGGCATATCCATCTTATTTGCAACAATTACTTGAGGACGTTCAAGCAATCGTAATTCATAGCTAGCTAGTTCTTGTTGAATGACTTGATAATCTTCAAAAGGATCTCTTCCTTCAGAACCACTCATATCAATCACGTGAAGTAGCACACGTGTTCGTTCAATATGTTTTAAAAATTGAATACCTAAACCAACACCAGAAGAAGCGCCTTCAATAAGTCCTGGTAAATCCGCCATAACAAAGCTTCTGCCATCAGGTAAATCTACCATACCCAGTTGTGGCACCAATGTTGTAAAATGATAAGCTCCTATTTTAGGTTTTGCTTGTGATACAACTGAAAGCAATGTTGATTTTCCAACAGAAGGAAAACCAATTAATCCTACATCAGCTAATACTTTAAGTTCTAAAATAAGAGATAGTTCTTCACCAGGTTCACCATTTTCTGCCAGTTCTGGTGCAGGATTTCTTGCAGAAGCAAATCGAATATTACCACGACCGCCACGACCTCCGCGAGCAATCACTACAGATTCATCAGCTTCTGTTAAATCGGCTAAAATCTGATCTGTTTCTGCATTTTTAATCACGGTACCTGGTGGTACTTTAATAACTAAATCTTCAGCACCTCTACCATGCATCCCTTTACTACGTCCATTTTCTCCATTATCTGCTTTAAAGTGTCTATGATATCTAAAATCCATTAATGTGCGAAGTCCCTCATCTACTTGAAAAACAACATTTCCACCACGACCACCATCGCCACCTGCTGGCCCGCCATCTGGAACATATTTCTCCCGACGAAAGGCAACCATACCATCGCCACCTTTTCCAGCAAATACTTCTATTTTAGCTTGATCTAAAAACATTGACATATATATTCCCTCCTTTAATTAACTGATTATTTTTGAGCCTGTTGCTTTAATTCATGAACTTCTTGTCGCGTAAGGGGTCTATATTTACCTGGTTGTAATCCTGCTAGTGTAAGTCCTCCAAAAGTTTCTCGTTTTAACTTCTGAACAGGATAACCTACGGCTTGAAGCATATATTTAATTTGATGATATTTTCCTTCATGGACTGTCAAATATACTAAGCTTGTTTTTTGCTTTCGATCTGTTGATTTTATTTTATATTGTGCCGGAGCATAATGAATACCATCAATTACCATACCTTGAGACAAGGGTTTTAAATCTTTAGGATAAACAACACCTTCTACTTTTGCTAAATATGTTTTTTCCACTCCATATTTTGGATGTGTTAACAGATGTGCAAATGACCCATCATTAGTTAATAATAATAATCCTGAAGTATCATAATCTAATCTTCCAACAGGATAAATACGTTCTTCAACATCTGTAAAATAATCGGTAACAACAGGACGTCCTTTATCATCAGAAACTGCAGAAATGACTCCTCTTGGTTTATAAAACATATAATAAACATGCTTTTCTTGCATCAAAGGTACACCGTCAACAGTAATTTCATCTTTAGCGTCAACCTTATATCCCATCTCTTGAATACATGTTCCATTAACACATACACGTCCTTGCTGAATCATCTCTTCTGCCTTTCTTCTAGAAGCAACTCCAGCTTGTGCAATAACTTTTTGTAATCGCTCTGACATACTATCCCTCCTCTTCTATCATTTTTTCTAAATCAACAGCTTCATGAATCGTTAACTGATCCACTAACTCTTGCTCAATTTCTGGAAGCTCTGATAAATGATCAATTCCCATAAATGTTAAAAATAATGGTGTTGTTCCATATAAAATAGCTCTTCCGGGACTATCAGCTCGTCCTACCTCTTGAATTAACTGCACATCAAGTAATGTTTGTAACACTTTTTCAGAACGAACACCTCGAATGACTTCAATTTCAGTACGAGATATTGGTTGTTGATAAGCTACCATTGCTAATACTTCATATGCCGCTTTAGACAATGAAATATCTTCTGGATGATCTATATACTCTAAAAAATAATCTGTATATTCCGGTTTAATACTCAAACGAACCGACTCATTTTGATATGCTAATACTACTGCACGGTGATCATCAGAACGTAAATGACATTGAAACTCTTCTAGTACAGTATTTAAAGTATCGATATCATAGTCACATATTCTCGCAAGTTCTTTAAGCTGAATGCCCTCTTTTCCAGCTAAAAATAAAAATCCTTCAATTCGCGCAAATTCATTCATAATCATCCACCTCGACATATTTGGTAATGGTCAATGGACCAAAAAGTATTGATTGAGAAACACTAATCTTACAGCGCTTCATTAATTCTAATAAAGATAAAAACAGAGCAATCTGTCGCTGATAGGTATATTGAGATAAATTTAATACAAAAGTTCCACTTTTCGTATTCTCTAACTGTGTTAATAACCACTCCATCTGTTCTTCAACACGTACTATGCGTTCTGTGATATGTAGTTGAGATTTTTCTTTCTGATATTTAGCTTTTCTTTGATAAACAGAGATTAAGTGTTGTTTTAGCACAGATAACTGATCAATGGATTGTTTCTGTTGCTGATTTTTAGAAATACAAAGCTGACTATTATCCGGAGAATACAATATTTTATCCCTTTGTTGGAGATACTTAGAAAAGATACGTCCTTGTTTTTGATACGTTTTATAAATAAGTAATTGTTGCACTAATCGTTCTTTTAACGTATCTGGATCCTCTTCTACATGTTGATGAGCAGAAGATACATTAGGTAATAATTCTTTACTTTTAATAGCTAATAATGTTGCCGCTAATAGTAAATATTCACCTGCCTGCGCTGAATCAAATTCTGTTAATTGATGAATATAATGCATATACTGCTCTGTAATTGATACAATGGGAATATCATAAATATCAATTGCCATCTCTTCAATTAAGTGAAGCAATAAATCTAATGGGCCTTCAAACTCATCTAATTTTATCATTAATAACTGTTTTTGTTTCATTACTTATTCCTTTACATCATCATTGAACTACCACTAAGCTGAATCCATAGTGGATTTCTAAGTACAGAGTTCTATTAAACTATAAATAAAATTTTATTATGCTCTTGGAAAATATTTTTGGTAAACTTCTGACATTCTTTTTTTCGAAATATGTGTATAAATTTGTGTAGTTGAAATGTCAGAATGTCCTAAAAGCTCCTGAACAACACGCAGATCAGCACCATTTTCAACAAGATGTGTTGCAAAACTGTGTCTGAGTGTATGAGGTGTTACCTCTTTATTAATACCAGCTGTTTTTACAATTTTTTGAACATTTTTCCAAACACCTTGTCGTGTTAATGGTCTTCCATAATGATTTAAAAATAAATAATCATTACGATACTTTTCCTGAGCAAGTTTAGGTCTGCCATATTTTAAATAGGATTCTACCCAGTAAATCGCATGTTTTCCTAAAGGTACTATTCGTTCTTTACCACCTTTACCTACTGTTTTTACAAAACCTAAATCTAGATGTAGCTCATCAAATTTAATTTTAATTAATTCACTAACGCGCATACCTGTTGCATACATCACTTCTAACAGGGCTCGGTCTCTAATACCTAAAGGTGTATCGACATCAGGAGTTTGTAATAAAAGCTCAACTTCATTTAATGTTAATACTCTAGGTAAGGGTCTTTGTTTTTTAGGAGAATCAATATGAAGCATTGGATCAACTTGAATATATTGTTCTTGTCTTAAAAATTGATGAAACTGTCTTAATGTTGATATCATACGAATAACACTAGAAGAAGCATGATCTTGTTTTAATTCGGTTAAAAAATCCAAAATAAGATACATATCCACTTCTGTCCACTCTTTTTTATCTTGATCGGCCAAAAATTGTAAATATTTTTGTAAATCTTGATGATAACTGACTTGTGTATTATAAGAAAGACCACGTTCTATTTTTAAAAAACTCATATATTCTTCTACAGCATTGATCAAACTTGGTGCTGGTTTTTTTTGTTCCTCTTTCATAATTTAATCCCTCTTTTTATGCTGATGTTGATAGCACTCACGACATAATCCAGGAATCGTCAGTGAGGTTTGTTGTATATAAAATGGATACTCTTTAAAACATGTCTGTATCTCTTGATAATTTAGTTCTACAGTCACACCACACTGCATACATAATAATAAATATTGAGATTGTTCCTTTTTTTCATACATCAAACGATAACGCATCAATCCATCTTCAAACATTACTCGATCTATAAGTTCAATTTCTGTTAGTATTTCTAAAG
>JASLFJ010000073.1 GCA_030150665.1 Enterococcaceae bacterium | reverse complement strand
CAAAAAATCTTTATCCGTTTTTCTAAAAATAAAAGAACTTCATAATAATAAAGAGTTGTTTTCAAAAAGGGAAAACAACTCTGTTTACGTTATCATGATATTTTTAAGGCATCTTTCCATCCAATACAAAATAAACTTCATACCATTTGATAAAGGTATAAATAGTCAACAACTTCTGCATATTCGCAATGCCTTTTTTCTGATCTTCAAGCAATTGCTCTAAATATTGAATATTAAAAAATTGTTCAGCCACTTCTGAATGAAAAGCTTCAGAAAGCAGTGCTTGATATTTATCCCATGTTAACCATGTCGCAAGAGGAGATGGAAATCCTAATTTTTCACGATTTACAATGCGCTTTGGTAAATCACTTACAGAAGCACGTCTCCAGGCTACTTTAGTCTCTCCATTATTGACTCTTAAATGGACAGGAAGTTTTCTTGCAACACGTGCGACTTCTTTATCAACAAGCGGTGTTCTTACTTCTAAAGAATTAGCCATACTCATACGATCTGCTTTATGTAAAATATCATAAGCTAGCCACCCATAAATATCAAAATGCTGCATTTGTGTTACTTGATCTTGATCTGCTACTTCATCAAATAAATGTGCTACTTTTAATGAAGCAGGTGCATTGTACTGATTATTTTTTAACAACTGATCCCGCTCATTTTGATTAAAAACATAGTTAATACGGTAGTAACGTTCTTTAAGAGGTTGTGATCCTCTTAAAATAAAGCGACGTCCATGAAAATGAGGTAGCGGTTTTACCATATTAGCTAACTGCTTTCGAATCGCTAGTGGGACTCGTTTTTCATATTTTTCAAATGTTTCTGCCTCTAAATAAGTATTATATCCACCAAAAAACTCATCCGCACCTTCGCCAGAAAGGGTCACTTTAACATGTTTACTCGTCTCTTGAGATAAAAAATAAAGCTGAATGGCTGAAGGATTAGATAATGGCTCATCCATATAATACATTACTTTAGGAATAGCGCCAAAAAAGTCCTCATCATCGATAACAATCGGTGTATTTTTTTGTCCAATTTCTTTTGCGAATTGTTCCGCCCAAGGAAGTTCACTGATTTTCGGATCATCAAATCCTAGAGAAAAAGACTGTACATCAGTAAGTTTTGCAGCCTCATTTAAAATATAGCTTGAGTCAATACCACTAGATAAAAAGCTTCCTACTTCAACATCTGCAATCATATGTTTTTGCACAGATTCTGTTACAACAGCTTTAATCTCTTCTGTTGCCTGATCTAACGTCATATCAGCTTCAGGTTCAAAATAAAACTCATAATAACGATGAATAGATAACGTATCTGCTTGATATTCAAAATAATGTCCTGGATTTAACTTAAATACATGTTCAAATAATGTTTCATCTGTTGGAATATATTCAAAACTAAAATGAGTCGGTAATAATGCTTCGTTAAGTACAGGTTTAAAATTAGGATGACCATAAAAAGCTTTAATTTCTGATCCCCATAAAAAAGTATGATCTTTTTTATAATAATACATAGGTTTAATTCCAAAATGATCTCGAGCTCCAAATAATTTTTGAGCTTTACGATCATAAATCACAAAAGCAAACATCCCACGAATCTTTTGAAGTAACTCCGTACCCCAAGCTGCATAGCCATGCACTAACACTTCTGAATCTACTTCTGTTTGAAAAACATAACCGAGTTCCTGAAGTTCTTTGCGTAACGATTGATAATTATAAATTTCTCCGTTAAAAGTTAAGATGAGTGTTTCTTCTTGATTGCTTAAAGGTTGTCTTCCGTGATCTAAATCAATAATTGATAATCTTCTAAACCCCATAGAAACAAACTCATCTTGAAAAAATCCTTCATCATCAGGTCCACGATGATAAATACGATCTGCCATTTCTTTTATTGCTGATTTTGAAACACCTGGTTCATTTATATATCCAACAAAACCACACATGTTCTTTCCTCCATTTTAAATAATCTATGTTGAGTATACTTGAATCTCAAATACAAGTCAAAATATCATCGAATAGATACAAAAAACATTTAAAATATTTAAAGTAATCTTAATATTTCCTGCAAAAAATCAAGTATTTTTTGCAGTGTTTTCCATACAAATATGATATGATAAGTAAGCAAAATAAATCCGTTTTGAGGTGTATTATGAAGCAACGATCAGTGATTCATTACCTAATTTATTACTTACTTATCTTTACTGTTATTCTTTGCTTTTTTTTATTTTGGAAATTAAATCAACCTAAAGTCAGTCATGAAAAAATAACTTTAGATCAACATAAATTAGTCTATCAAGGTGATCTTAAAGATCATAAATTTGAAGGAGAAGGAATACTTTATTATCCTAACGGGGATACGTATAAAGGAACCTTTAAAAATGGAAAATTTCACGGTTCTGGAATCTTTACCTCACACGAAGGCTGGGTTTATAAAGGAGATTTTGATAACGGTACTCCCAATGGTACAGGAACATTAACAACTGAAGATGAATTAACTTATGAAGGAATTTTTGACAAAGGAGTCTATCAAAAAGATGCGCATTAAGTGGTTTAGTATCATTCGTGTCATTGGTTTATTATTAGTCTTGCTTTACCATTTTGTTCCAGGTAAATTTTCTGGTGGATTTTTAGGAGTAGATTTATTTTTTACGTTTTCAGGATATTTAATTACAGCTTTGTTTATTGATGAATATATTAAACGCAATAATGTTTCATTAACTAGATTTTATCAACGTCGTTTTCAGCGAATATTTCCTCCGCTCCTGCTTATGATTATTATCTGTGTGCCCCTTTCTTTAATTGCCTCTCCTGATTTTCGGGTCCATCTCGAACAACAAGTCACCGCTGCATTAAGTTTTATGACAAATATTTATGAAATTAACGCAGGAAATGGTTATGAAGCTCAATTTACACCTCATTTATTTGTTCATACATGGTCACTTGCTTTAGAGATGCAGTTTTATCTATTATGGGGACTCATTGCAGCTCTTTCAGCACAAATCATTAAACGATTGAATCTATCTGTAAAAAAACAAAGCTCTTTACTGAGAGCTACTTTGTTTTTTATAAGTTTAACGTTTACTATCTTAAGTTTTGCTTCACTAGTTATCAGTAATATTAAAAATGTAGATCAATCTATACGTTACTTCTCAAGCATGACCCATACATTTCCATTCTTTTTAGGAAGTACGGTGGCCTGTATTACAGGAATTCAATTTATTCCTCAATATTTCCGAGATAAGATGAATCATCCTAAATATGTAAGACGCTACTTAATCTTTTTTATGACTTCTTTTATCATGTTACTGATTTTATCACTCAATTTAACATTTACACATCCATTAACCTACTGGATTGGATTTTTACTGGCAAGTATCTTGACGGTTGTTATGATTGTAAGTGCAAGAGTTCTTCATGAATATAGTGATCATATAAAAGAACCTCGGTGGATTATTTTTCTAGCAGATACAAGTTATAGTATTTATCTTTTCCACTGGCCGCTCTTTTTAATCTTCTCGCGAATCATGTCCACACCTTTAGCTGTGATATTAACATTAATCCTTTCTGTATTATTTGCATCTATTTCTTATTACTTCTTAGAACCTCTTCTGATGGGTAAAAAAACGCTAAAATTCGGCTTAACCGGTCCCGTATTACTAACAATTGGCATTTTATTAATAACAACAACTGTTACATTACTGCTACAAACACCTAAAATGACACAGTTAGAAAAATCTTTATGGGAAAGCTCTTTATATCAAGATCAAGATCGTTTAGCACAAACAAGAAAATCAGTAGAAGATCAAGAAGCTTCCAAATATAATTTTCCTGAAGGGGTAAGTATTATTGGAGATAGTGTAACCTTAGGTGTAAGACAAGATTTACAAGAAGCCATTCCTGATAGTATTGTTGATGCTCAAATTAGTAGAAATATGATTCAGGCAACAGATATTGTTTTAGAACAACAAGAACAAAATCTATTAAGAGAATATGTGGTTGTTGCTATTGGTACTAATCCTATTGGTAACTATGAAGAAGAAACAATGCGTCTTGTTGATGGACTTGATAAAGGACATAAGCTTATTTTAGTTACACCAAATAATCCGCAGGCCTCAAATGGTGCTTTATCTGATGAACAGCGTCTTTTAGATTTAGAACTGGCCCAACAATATCCATTTATTACTGTTGCGGATTGGTATGAAGTTGCAAGAGCACATCCAGAAATTTTTGCAGGAACAGATGGTATTCACTTTGAAGGTAATATTGAAGGATCTGAACTTTATGTAGGATGTATTCAACAGGCTTTAGAAGAAGCCGCTAAAAAACCGGGGAAAAATTAATAATCTTTCGTTATCCGTTCATGAAAAAAAGCAGTATTAAGTAAATTACTTAATACTGCTTTTTTTATCCCTTATATTATAGTCTTTAAAATAAATATATTAAAAAGATGAGTTTGGTTCTTGTAAAAAAGCACACTCTTCAGGCGTACTGACCCTTCCTAACTGCTTATTTCGATGTGGATATCTACCAAATCGATCAATAATTTCTTTATGTCTTACTTCATAAGGATAATAGGTTACTAATTCGGGATCAGAAAATAGTTCCAGTGCTTTTTCATGAATCTTAACAGACTCAGAATGCATCCACGGCATATATAAAAAAGCACGCTGATCAGGTGATAACTGATCCACCTCTTCTGTACTTATTGCCTCTTGAGATAAAATGAGGGCTAACGCATCATATTGAAATGCTTCTTTTTGATCACGAAACATATTTCTTGAAAATTGATCAAGCACAATAATTTCGGCAAGTCGCCCTTGAATCGTCTCTCTCCATAAATAGGTCTCTCCTGAAGCTACTTGTTGATGCAGTGTTAAAAATTGTTCTTTAATGTGTTGATCTAAAGCAGCATCTTTCATAAACCATTGCTCGGGTGTTAATGTTTGAAACCAAAATTTTAATACACGTGTCGCTTCATTAGGAATCATGACATCACTCCTTATCTCAATTACGAAATATGAATCTTAAATCTCACTTCATCTTCCATATATTCTTTTTCCCCTGCTGCTTGTTCTACAGTTCCAAATGGCATTTGTGCAATAAGTTTCCATGATTTAGG
>JASLFJ010000024.1 GCA_030150665.1 Enterococcaceae bacterium | reverse complement strand
CACAACCTATACCTGTCGAATCCGTAACGTCCCCTTAATACATTTTTATTATACTAAAAAACATCAGTAAAGTTATTACACTCACTGATGTCTTTAAATCAAATTAAATCATTATTAAAAATAAATATGAAACAATCATTTTTCAAAAAGAAAAAACCTTGAATATCAAGGTTTTTAATAACTTTAATTAAAATTATGGAGACGGCGGGAGTCGAACCCGCGTCCAGATATATTGCCACTTGAATATCTACACTCATAGTTATTCAATTAGGCTTCGCATAAATATACTGCCGAATAACAGGCATTATATTCAGCTATTCTGATGATCTCTTCTAATAATTACAGAAGGAAATTATTAGCGTATCCCACTTCATATAAGACCCTGACCCGAGCACATGGGCGATGCCGGAAGGATCTACACTCGCTGTTTTTAGGCAGCTAAAGCGTAATTATAGTTTTCGTTTTTAGCAGTTATATTTAACTGTAACGTTGTTACGTAGACGTTCCCTACGAAGTGCCATCCAAGCACAACCTATACCTGTCGAATCCGTAACGTCCCCTTAATACATTTTTATTATACTAAAAAATAGCTTCTATGTCTATAGAAGCTATTTTTAGATTAATCTAAAATAGTAATTGTCACTGTCTGTCTTCCCCACTGAATTGCATCTCCATGAGACATATTCAAATCAATAATATTTCCTTTAATAGCTCCACCTGTATCCCAAGCAATTGCTTCCCCGTATCCTGGAATATATACGCGACTTCCTAAAGGAATTACATTTGGATCTACAGCAATCACTTTATCTGAAGTACTTTGAATAAGATTGCCAGTTGCAGTCATTCCACCCAGTCCCACTCCATCATAAGCGGTCGCTTCAACAGTTAATGTTCTTCCTACTGGATTATCAAGCTTCTGTTCTTGTACAACCACCTCTTCTGGTGAATGAGTTACTACAGGTTCTAAAGTAGTATCTGTAGAATTATCTGTTAATTTTAAATTTTGACCAATAAAAATTTGATGTATATTAGACAATTGATTTATTTCAGCAACATGATGAAGTTCTGTTAATGGTATCTGATGTTTTAATAAAATACCAGATAATGTATCTCCCTGTGTTACTGTATATGTCGTATTATCTGCCTGTGCTTGAATACTAACAACAGAAGTCATTAGTAATGCTCCTAGCAACATCACTGTTTTTTGTAATTTTATCATAAATATAATCTCCTTTAACATGCTTTTTTGAACATATTTATCATAACAAGTTCTTATTACACATTAAAGGCAATTTGATTAATCATTGATTAAGAATAATAATGTTATATTTCAAAATATAAAACGCTATATATATTGATATATAAACACATATTAAATAACTGTAATTATTGATCTGTTATTTAATAAAAAAATTATTTAAAATAATGCCTAAAAACGTCCATTATCTCAAATAGATAACAAAACCGTACACTTTGATACATATTTGACATAAACAAATATATAAGCTTATTTATTAAACTAACTCTAGGCTAAATCCATAGTGGATGCCTAGATGCAAAATTTTATCAAACTCTAAATAAAAAACATGTCATTCATCAATAAGTATGAATGACATGTTTTACTTTGAAACACGCGCATATAAGATAACAAATAAATATATTATAACCACTCGTTAGTGTAGTGAATATAAATTCTTTTCGCAATCTGAACTGTTAAAATGTATGCAATAATAATGCCGACAAACCATGGCCAGTAACTTGCTGGTAGTGGCGCAAAATAAAACGCATCTCTTAACGGGGTTAAAATAATAATAAATCCAGCTAATACAGCACCAAACGTACTAAGTAATAGTGGCATACTTGGCATACTTTGAATAAATGGAATTTTTCGTGTTCTTACAATCAGTACAATAATAGATTGAGTCACTAGACCGACCATAAACCATCCTGATTGGAAGAGACTTTGATCTGCTACTGTATTGGCATCAAACACATACCACATTAACACATACGTTAATATATCAAAGATACTACTAATCGGACCTATAGACACCGTAAAGCGTAACAATCCTTTTGTTTCCCATTGAACTGGATTTTGTAGTTCTTCTTCATCTACATTATCCCAAGGAATTGTTAACTGAGCAATATCATAAATTAAATTTTGAATTAACAACTGAATAGATAACATAGGAAGAAATGGTAAAAAAGAACTCGCAACTAATACAGAAAATACATTCCCAAAATTAGAGCTGATCGTAATTTTAATATATTTCATCATATTTAAGAAGACTTTTCTTCCTTCTAAAATACCATCTTCTAAAACATTTAAACTTTTTTGTAATAAAATAATGGAACTTGCATCTTTTGTAATATCTGCTGCTGTATCTACAGAAATTCCTACATCAGCTTTTCTTAATGCTGGTGCATCATTGATTCCATCTCCCATAAAGCCAACGGTATGGTCATTATTTTGAAGCATTTCAATAATTCTTGCTTTTTGCATCGGCTCTAATTTCGCAAATAAATTAATGTCTTCAACACGCTGTCTTAACTCTAAATCACTCATTTCAGCAATATCAGGACCTGTTAATACTTGATCGACCTCAATACCTACATCAGCACACACTTTACGAGATACTACTTCATTATCTCCTGTTAATACTTTTACATTAACGCCATGTTCATGAAGAGAAGCAATCGCTGTTTTTGCAGATTGTTTTGCAGGATCTAAAAAGCCCATAAAGCCTAATAAAATCATACCTTGTTCATCTTCTACAGAATAAACCGGTTCTGTATGTACATCTCGTTTATAAGCAACTCCAATAACACGCATCCCGCATTCGTTCATACGGTAATTAATATCCCGCATTTCTTGACGCAGCTCATCAGTAATAGGTACAACTTCTCCATTAAGCTCAACATAATCACAAGCCTCTTCCATCTCTTCAACAGCACCTTTAGTAATCATCAAGTGATGCCCATCGACTTTTAAGGCAACCGTTAATCTTCTTCTTGAAAAATCGAAAGGAATTTCATCAATTTTTTCAATGGATTTAAAGGCTTGTTTATCTGGAAAAGTTTCATAATAATCAAGGACCGCATAATCCATTAAGTTTTTCCAACCGGTTTGATAATTAGAATTTAAATAAGTCATATTTAATACACGGTCATCATCTTCACCTAATGGATTAACATGTTCCACTAATACGACACGGTCTTCTGTAATTGTTCCTGTTTTATCAGTACATAAAACATTCATACTTCCTAAATTTTGAATTGCTGTTAACTCTTTAACAATCACATCTTTTTTGGATAACGCAAGAGCTCCTTTAGCCATATTACTTGTTACAATCATTGGCAACATTTCAGGAGTAAGTCCTACCGCTACAGCAATCGCGAAGAAAAAAGCTTGTTCCCAATCCCCTTTTGTCAGACCATTAAGTAAAAATACAACCGGGAAAAAGACCATAACTAAACGCAGTAATAATTTACTGACACGAGTCATCCCTTGTTCAAAACTCGTCACACCACGTTTTTCCGTAGCACTTTCTGCAATATCACCAAAAAATGTTTGTTGTCCTGTTCTTAAAATAACTGCAGTCCCCTGACCACTTAACACGTCTGTTCCCATAAATACTAAATCATGAAAATCAATCGCAGTAAGTGATTCTTTATCTTGCATCTCCGTTTCATCAACAGAAGCAAATTTTTCAACAGGCATCGATTCTCCCGTTAATGATGATTGATTGACAAATAAATCTTTTGTCCAAATTAATGCAGCATCTGCTGGAATCATATCTCCTGTTGAAAGATTTACGATATCTCCAGGAACCACTTCATCCATCGGTATTTCTAAAGTCACATTGTCTCGTGTCACCGAACACGTATTTTCAATCATCTCTTTAAGAGCTAAACTTGCTTTTTGCGATCTATATTCTTGAACAAAACGAATAATAACACTACATAAAATCATAATAGACATCACGATCGCAGCTTCATAATCTTTTGTTACTGCAGAGACAATCATAAGTAGTGCTAACACATATACAAAAGGATCTTCAAAAGCACGTAGTAACATTAAATACCAAGGTACCGGTTTTTGTGTAACAACTTCATTAGGTCCATATTGCTCCAACCGATTCGTTGCTTCTTCTACTGTCAATCCTTGTTCTGAAGTGCGAAATTCGGTAAATAATTCTCGTTTAGAAAGCATTGCTAATTTTTTGAGTTCAGCATCTTTTCTTACCACATTTTCTTTCGCTACTGTTTTCTTTTTCTTTCGAAACATTTGATTCACTCCCTATCAAAATTTAAAAAAGATCGTATACCTCCTCTCATCTTAGTCCATTATAGATGAATAAGTCCTTTAAGATAATATGATTCATGTTCACTTATCATCTAATTTTTCTATATGATTTATAAATTCATTATACATGAAATATAATATGAAGTTAATTAAAAACATAAAAAGATGCTTTATTTTTATTTTTTTTAGAGTAAACAAATATCTTTCTCAACATTTTTGAAGAGAATGCATCTTTTAAAGTGATGGATATTGTTTCTTGTAGTATTGGAAATATAAGCAAAAAGGTGATCTAAAAATATATTCAAAAACAAGGTTGTTATAGCTTACATCCCCTAGCCTAAAGGCGTAGGAGTTTTACGTCCATCTTTATAAAATAAGAAACACACACTATGAATAACACAGTGCATGTTTCTTTTGTTTATTCAACCGTTACACTTTTTGCTAAGTTTCTTGGATAATCAACATCATAACCTCTAGCTTGAGCTGTATAATAAGCTAACCACTGAAGAATAACTAAAGCGGTTAGACTATCTAAAGGATGATCTTCACACGGCATTGAAAAGATAGGAAATGGCGCATCTATAACATATCGTTCATCTGCAATCATCCATACATGAGCACCTCGAGAAGCTACTTCAACAAGATTACTCATTAATTGATCTACCGTATATTTTTCTGTACAAATGCCAATGACAGGAGTCCCTTCTTCAATAAGTGCAATAGGGCCATGTTTTAATTCTCCAGCAGGATACCCTTCTGCATACAGATAAGCAATTTCTTTAATTTTTAATGCTCCTTCTTGAGCCGTATCATAATCTCTGCCACGACCTAATAAAAATAGACTATCTTGATCTTTTAATAAAGTTTCTGATAATTGTTGAATCTGATCTTTATGTTTCGAGATATGATCTATATGATCAGCAATGCTTGATAATACTTGATGGTAATCTCTCATCCAAGGATGATCATACCCTAATAACTGACCAAAATAACAAGCTAAAATAAACATGGTTACAACTTGTGCTGTATAAGCCTTCGTTGAAGCAACTGACCGTTCAATTCCTGCATCTAAACACAAGGTAAATGACGCTTCTTGAGCAAGTGTTGATGTTTCATTATTCGTTAAAGAAAAACTAACATACCCTTGTTCTGTGACTTTTTTTAATACATTACGACTATCTGCAGTTTCTCCACTTTGACTGATAAAAATAAACCCTGGAGATGATGATAATTGAGGAGGATAATAGGCAAACTCACTAGCAATATGAACTTCTACTGGAATATTGGTTAGCGTTTCAAAAAATCGTTGAACTAATAATCCAGCATGCCAACTTGTACCACAAGCAATAATATAAATTCGGTCACTTGATAACCACTTTAAAAATTCTGGATTATTTTGCCAATGATCTATAATCTCTTGCCAATTTTTTGAAAGCAGACGTTTTATCACTTTTCCTTGTTCATGAATTTCTTTAGACATAAAATCATTATAATCATGCGCTTCTTCTTCAGCAATAGGAGCCAGTGTTTCTATAGGCAGTTCTATTGGTTTAGCACTTATATAATTTACAAATTGATAATCATTTGCCGTGATTTTACCATAGACCTCATCTGGTAATCGTATTGCTTTTGATACATGATTACCTAGTCCTAAACGATCACTACTAATTAGATGAAATTCATCACCTAATCCAATCCAAAGCGGACTTTTTTGTTTTATGACCCAAAGTTCACTAGGGGACTCTTGATCCATTAATACACAGGCAAAAGAGCCTATAAGTTTTCTAGATACCTCTTCAATAGCTTGATCTACAGATCTCTTTTCTTGAAATACAAAATAACTGATCAACTGAACAATAACTTCTGTATCTGTTTCACTTGTAAATGTATATTCTGACAAATATGTTTCCTTTAATGTCTGAGCATTTTCAATAACACCATTGTGCACTAAATAAAATCGTCCCGACTGATCAAAATGAGGATGAGCATTATCGATTGTTACAGCCCCATGTGTTGCCCAACGTGTATGCGCAATCCCTATAAAACTTTGTTGCCAATGCTCACACATTTTTCTCAACTGAGCAACACGATTTGTTGTCTTTGCAATTTGAATATGTTGTTGTTGATCTAAACTACAAATCCCTGCTGAATCATATCCTCGGTACTCTAAAGTTTCTAAACCTTCTAATAAATAAGGAACAACTGAATCCTGACTTGCAATCATCCCCATAATACCACACATAACAAATCCTCCTAAACCACTATTATTGGTATTTTTTTAATAATGATTATAATAGTTTAAAATTAGGTGTTTGTCAAATATTATTAAAATTGGTCTATATATACCTTAAAAAATATGTACAAAAAAACAGGCAATAATATGCCTGTTTTTTGTATTATGAAACATCTGTAACTTCTGTTTGAAGCCCCATCTCTTTTTCAACAACAGCAACAATTTGCGAAACATAATGCTCTACTTGTTCTTCAGTAGGAGCTTCTGCCATCACACGAATAAGAGGCTCTGTTCCGGAAGGTCGTATTAAAATACGTCCTTCATCTCCCATCTCTTCTTCTACCGCAGTAATTACTGCTTTAATCGCAGGATGTTCCATTGCTTTCTTTTTATCTTTAACTCGGACATTGACTAAAAGTTGTGGATAAGATTCCACTTCACTAGCAAGTTCTGAAAGTGATTTTCCCGTTTGTTTCATTACATTCAGTAACTGAATTCCTGATAGTAATCCATCTCCAGTTGTAGCATAATCTAAAAAGATAATATGCCCTGATTGTTCTCCTCCAAAATTAAATTGATCTTTACGCATTGCCTCAACGACATACCGATCACCAACTTGTGTAATTTGCGCGTCTAATTCCGCTTTTTTTAATGCTTGATGAAATCCTAAATTACTCATTACAGTAGTTACTACCGTATTTTTTCTAAGAAGTCCTTGTTCTTTTAAGTATTTCGCACAAATATACATAATTTTATCGCCGTCAATAATATGACCTTGTTCATCAACGGCAATTACACGGTCTCCATCTCCATCAAAAGCTAGTCCTACATCAGCTTTTTTCTCTAACACAAATTGGGCTAAAGCTTCTGGATGTGTAGAGCCGACCCCATCATTAATATTAATACCATTAGGTTTAGTACCCATTGTATAAAAATCAGTATCTAAATCTGCAAACAGACGGTTAACAATAGTAGTAGTCGCTCCATTTGCTGCATCTAAACAGACAGTTATTCCTGATAGTGAATCTGGAATCGTTTGGGTTAAATACTGTGCATATTTTAAAATTCCTTCTGGAAACTCATCTAAAGTCCCAATACCATCTGTTGATGGTCTTGGCAGTTGATCTAAAGGTGCTTCTAATAAAGTTTCAATTTCCGCTTCTTGTTCATCTGAAAGCTTAAATCCATCGGCACCAAAAAACTTAATTCCATTATCTTCTGCTGGATTATGAGATGCTGAAATCATAATACCCGCAACTGCATTTTGAATTTTTGTAAGATAAGCAACTGCTGGTGTAGATATTACCCCTAACTGAAAAACTTCAATGCCTACTGATAATAATCCAGAAATTAATGCTTGTTCTAACATAGGACCTGAAATACGTGTGTCTCTTCCTACGAGGACTCGTGGCTTTTTATCAGGATCTGGATTGTGTTGGCACAATACATATCCTCCACACCTTCCCAATTGAAAAGCCAATTCGGGTGTAAGTTCTTTATTAGCAATACCACGTACACCATCTGTTCCAAAATACTTCCCCATCTTTTCTCTCTCCTTTATTCCTGTGTTTCTGATGTTTCTTGGTGATTTGCAGAAGCTTCTTCTTCTGTTGTCTCTTGATGTTCTGATTCTTCTTTTTGCGATGCCTCTTGATTTTGATTGATTTCTAAAGCATTTTGTTCTCTTGCGTTTGCTCGATTTATCTCATCATTAGAAACTGATTTTTCTTCCTTATCTCTTTTTTCTTCAAGTTCTGGACGAATAAATACTTCTACAGTATGCGGCTCATGAGTTACATGTTCTAAAGTTGGTAGTGTAATTTCCTGTTTTGTTTCTGTTTTAATTCCTGAAATATCAACATCAACATCAACGTAGTAAATCGTATCTAACACTTCTCTAGGACCAAATAATTCTACAGTTGTTCGATTTGGATCTAATACAATATTTTTAACACCTTTCGCATAATCTCCGACTTGTCTAAACCGAATTGGTACAACTTTACTAGGTGCTTTTACTTCTAAATTAACAGTCACTTTATTGGGGGATAAATCAGCACTAACACGGTTTCCATCTTTATCTAATGCATAAACTTCTGCTGTATCTGATAAATTGCCATCAATGACCTTATTAGCTGGCAGTACTGCAACTACTTGAGTGATCGATTTAATTGTATTTTCTCCAGAAGTGACTTCAATCATATTGGGTTTAATCGTCGTTTTTTCAATACTATAATCTTCTTTTAACTGATTCATACCTAAAGAAAAACTTACTGGCATCTCCACCATAGCTTTCTTTTCAATAGTAACATAAATCTCTCTAGGTTCAAATTCTGCACTCACACTACGACTTAAATTTACAATAGAAAGTGGCACTTCATGAGTTCCTTCACCTAATTGCGTTAAATCAGCAATTAAGCTAAAGTTTCGTGTTTGCGGATTTGCTTCTGTATCTAATAAAACACGATTTGCACTAATTAAAGTCACATTCGCTGTCTCTTCATATCCAGATACATAATAAGCATTACTATCATACTTTAATACGATAGGTACATTTGTTAAAACAACTTGTGATGTTTTTGACAAAGAGCGCCCTATGCCATCAGAGTTATTTTGAGCATTGGCATTTAAAAAAAGAAGAAAAGCAAAAAATAACGCTAATAAACTAATAAAAGATTTACTACGAGTTACTTTTTCCATTATTTTCTTCCTCCTCTAAATCCATCTAAAAACTGTTGCCAATAACTTTCTTTTATTTCTTCGACAATCAGTTGATTAGATAATAGTTCGGTATATTCTTCTGTTGTCAGATGTGGATGTAAATGTCCTTTATAAGCAATACTTACATCTCCTGTTTCTTCAGAAACAACAATTGTCACTGAATCACTCGCCTCACTAATTCCTAATGCTGCTCTATGCCTTGTCCCAAACTCTTTCGGTAAATACTCATCTTCTGATAAAGGTAGATAAGCACAAGATGCTGCAATCTTTTCTCCTTTAATAATCACCGCACCATCATGAAGCGGGGTATTAGGAATAAAAATATTAATCAACAGCTCAGAAGAAAGATCAGCATCTAACGAGATCCCTGTTGCAATATATTCTTCTAAGCTATTATTTCGCTCAATAGTAATTAAAGCCCCAATTTTTCGTTTAGACATATATTGAATGGCTTTTTCTAAATCAAGCACTAATTTTTCTTGATAAGATTTTCTATCAGAAGATTTATTAAAAAATGAACTTCTTCCTAAATGTTCCAACCCTCGTCTAACTTCTGGTTGAAATATAATAATAACGGCAATAACTCCATAGGTAATGACTTGATTCATCAGCCATGATACCGTATTTAATCCTAACCAACCACTAAAAATTCGAACAATTAAAATAATCGCAATTCCTTTAAGAAGTTGAATTGCTTTTGTACCCCTAATTAACATGATTAATTTATATAAAAGATACCACACAACAATAATATCTAAGATATTAATAATCATATTAGACCCTAAAAAATAAGTTTGAATAATATGTTGCCAAGTATTTGCCTGAAATAATGTATCTAAATTAAAGGACATTCATCTACGCTCCTTTATCGTTTTCTACGCACACGCTCTCGTGGTTTCTTGGCTTCATCTGTTACTTCATGACGATCTCGTTGTGCATTTTTTTCCATTCTTTTTCTTATTTTTTCTGCCTCTCCAGCCATTTCTGCATATGTAAAGAAGCGCTCAATCGATTCTTCAATAAGTTCTTGATACAATTTATCAACAGAAATATGCTTCATCTTAGCTAACACAGCAAAACGATTTTGCTTATCTAAAAAGTCTTTGATTTTACTGAAATCAGGACGTTTTTCATCTAAAATAAGTGCTGGCTTTCCTTCTGCACGTCGCCAAGGCTGATAACGATAAATAGGCCAATATCCAGAACTTACCGCATCTTTAGCCTCTTGTAATGAAGCACCTAATCCTCCTTCCAGACCGTGTGCAATACATGGGGTATACGCAATAATAATGGAAGGTCCCGGATATTTTTCTGCTTCTTCAAACGCTTTAATTGTTTGAATAGGACTTGCTCCTGAAGCAATTTGTGCAACATATACATTTTCATAAGTCATCGCAATACGTCCTAAATCTTTTTTACGTCCTACTTTTCCTTGAGCTGCAAATTTGGCAACGGCCGCTTTTGGTGTTGCTTTAGAAAGTTGTCCTCCTGTATTTGCATAGACTTCATTATCCATCACTAAAATATTGACATCCGCACCACTAGCAATCACATGATCTATACCTCCAAAGCCAATATCATAAGCCCAACCATCACCACCAATAATCCACTGACTTGGTTTTACAAACTCATCTTGGTGGTTTAAAAATACTTGATACATTGGATTTTGATCCACTTCTTCTTGAAGTGCAGCAATCACTTTTTGCGCGCGTTGTTGAGTTCCTTCACTTTCAAGCCAATGATCTGCCCAATCTTTTAATAACACTTCAACTTCTGTAGTAGCGTCTGTAGATGCTAAATAATCTTGTACCTGCTGATATAATGCTTTACGTTTTGTCTGTTGTGCTAAATACATCCCATAGCCATATTCTGCATTATCTTCAAATAAAGAGTTAGACCACGCAGGACCTTGACCTTGATCATTTGTTGTATAAGGTGTTGTTGGCGCTGATGCCCCGTAAATTGACGAACATCCAGTCGCATTTGCAATCATTAACCGATCACCATATAACTGTGTTAATAATTTTAAATAAGGAGTCTCACCACATCCTGAACATGCCCCTGAAAATTCTAAAAGGGGTTGTTCAAATTGTGATCCTCTTACTGAATTTTTCTTCATTGGATTTACTTTTGTACTTAATGTCATCGCAAAGGCCCAATTAATCGCTTCTTCTTTTTGATCTTCATAAGGCTTCATGACTAAAGCTTTTCCTTTAGCTGGACAAACATCGACACATAATCCGCATCCTGTACAATCTTCTAAGGAAACTTGTATCCGGTACATCAACCCATCTGCACCGCGCATCTCACGTGTAATAAAGCCTTCTGGTGCATCTTCTAACTCCTCTTCTGTAGCTAAAAATGGACGAATAGCTGCATGAGGACAGACAAATGCACATTCATTACACATCGTACAACGATCTTCAATCCATTCAGGAACTTCTAAAGCAATCCCTCGTTTTTCATATGCTGATGTGCCTAAAGGGATACTACCATCTACCATTCCATTTTGAATCAAATCCGAAACTGTTAACTCATCTCCTTTTTGACGAGCAATCGGCTCAACGATATTCATCACAAATGCCGGAACTTCTGATGATGAGCTCTTTGAAGAACGTTTTTCTGATGTTAGCCAAGAATCATCTAAGGAAACTTCAATAAGTTTTTCTGTAGCTTGATACAACCCTTGAATGTTACTTTGAATGATTTGATCAGATTTTTTATGATACATACGATGAATTTGTTGCTCTAACAATGGAATAATTTGATCTTCTGGCAATAAATGTGATAATTCCAAAAAGGCTGCTTCCATAATCATATTAATATGTCGACCTAATCCTACTTCTTGAGCAATAGAAAAAGCATCAATAATATATAGATGAGCTTTTTTTTCTAGTAATGTTTTTATCATTTTTTGAGGTAACTTATCTTTTAACTGTTCTTGTGTCCAAGAAGTATTGAGTAAAAATATACCTCCTGGTTTTAAATGCTCTAATAAATCATATTGGTAAACATAGGAAGTATGATGACAAGCTACAAGATCCGCTTGTTGAATTAAATAGGTTGATTCAATAGGTTTTGGACTAATACGAACATGAGAGCGTGTAAGACTTCCTGATTTTTTAGAATCATACTCAAAATAACCTTGAACATAATCAGACGTTTCCGTGCCAATCAGTTCTAATGCAGCCTTTGTAGCCCCAACAGTGCCATCCGAACCAAATCCCCAAAACAGAGCTTGAAACGATGCTTCATCTGTTAAATCATAATCTGCTTTAACAGGTAGTGGTAATGATAAATGAGTGACATCATCTTGAATACCTATCGTAAATTCTCTAGTATCAAATGATTCTTGAGTCTGCAAATAATGATAAATCGCCATAATTTGTGCAGGAGTGACATCTTTAGAACTTAATCCATACCTGCCTCCTATAATCACAGGATGTATGGAAGATTGATAAAATGCATGCTGTACATCTAAGA
Source organism: Enterococcaceae bacterium (assembly GCA_030150665.1). Taxonomy (GTDB): domain Bacteria; phylum Bacillota; class Bacilli; order Lactobacillales; family Catellicoccaceae; genus JASLFJ01. The sequence continues at coordinate 17,721 of JASLFJ010000024.1, read as the reverse complement.
ATAAAGGTTCTCCACTTGTGCCAGGCTCTTTTGTTCGATCTAGTACAGCTATTTTTTCTACTGTATTTGGAATGGCAGCAAGCAGTGCTTCTGAAGGAAAAGGACGATACAAATGAATATTAATATGCCCTACTTGACGGCCTTGCTCATTTAACGCATCAACAACTTGATGGATCGTTCCTGCAACAGAACCGATAGAGACAATCACTTCTGTTGCTTCAGGATGTCCATAATAATTTACAAGCTGATAATCAGTACCTTGTAATTCATTAATCACGTTCATATATTTTTGAATATACTCTGGAACACGTTGATAATAGCGATTACTTGCTTCTTTTTGTTGAAAATGAATATCTGCATTTTGGCTTGTTCCTGTCACTTTAGGTCGGTTAGGGTGCAGTCCTCTTTGTCTAAAACGTGCTAGCGCTTCTTGGTCAATATACTGACTTAATGTTTCATAAGACAGCAAATTAATTTTTTGCACCTCATGACTTGTTCGAAACCCATCAAAAAAATGTAAAAACGGCAATTCTGCTTCTAATGTAGCTAAATGTGCTACAGCAGACAAATCATGCACTTCTTGTACACTGCTAGATGCCAACATCACAAAACCTGTTTGTCTTGCAGCCATCACATCACTGTGATCTCCAAAAATACTTAACGCACTTGTTGCAATCGTTCGACTAGCCACATGAAAAACACTAGGTAGTAGCTCTCCAGCAATTTTATACATATTTGGTAACATCAATAATAACCCTTGAGAAGAGGTATATGTTGATGTTAATACACCTGTTTGTAAAGAACCATGAGCTGTTCCAGCAGCACCTGCCTCAGATTGCATCTCAACAACTTCTACAGGTTGTCCAAAAATATTTTTCTTACCTTCCGAAGACCATAAATCTACAAGTTCAGCCATTGTAGAACTGGGTGTAATTGGATATATTGCTGCAAGCTCTGTAAATGCATAAGAAATATATGCTGCGGCAGTATTGCCATCTATTGTTGCTTGTTTTTTTATCATATAATTCTCCTTTATATGTCAATCTCTAGTAATACTATAAAAATTTTATGTGCTTATTTAATTATAACGAATTTTACATTAAAAAACAGAATAGAGAATAAAAATCTTGTTAAAAATTTCTTAAGGGGATCATGATAACGTTCATTTAAAATGTCACACACGCTTTATTTCATGATATAATGAAAGAAAATTTGGATTTTGTAAAAGGAGTGTTTCAGTATGCCTCAATCATTAGATCATAAATTAAGCCATGAGGTCCTTAATTTAGAAAAAAGTTTATATCAGGATACTGAAACGCTTTACCACTTATTAAAAGAACCTATCAATAAACATCAGCCAGCAATAACCTTACGCTTAGGAGAAATATTTACAAAGTATACAGAACTTCAAGCCCTGCTTGAACTACATTATAATAAATCTTTACGTAATGCATTTCAACCGTTACTATTGTCTTGGGACTTTTTATATCAAAGAATGAAAGAAGTCATCATGCATAATCAATATCATCCAAAACTCGCGCAAGCATTTACATACTATCAGGAAGAACATACAAAAATTTTAATCTATATGACGTTAAAACTGACACCTAAACTTCCTTAAGCTTATAGTAATTACCTTTTTTATTATTTTTATTAAGGAGTCCTCTATGACAGAAAAACACCCTATCTACCCATTTCAAATCACACCATATCATCTACTGATTAGTATTTTAAAAACAAGCACAATGATCTTACCGGGATTTATGTTACAAGCTCCTTTTAATAATACATGGATTTTATTCATTGTTCTCTTTATTTGGAGTATTGAACTTTTTTCAAGTCCTTACTGGTTTTCTTCATCTCAATATATGATCAGTGAACCTCCGCTATTACTTTTGATACTTCCTTTAATGTTTCTTATTTGGCTCTTTACACTTTCTAATGTATTCGTTGCCTTATTATTATTATGTTATTATGTTCAACAACTCCTACTCACAGAACATAGATATTATTATATCCATAGCTTATGGTTTTTAATATTTCAAGTTCTTTTCGGAGGGATTATTTTCAACTTTTTACTTCAAAGTCAAAATAAATTAGTATTTGCACGTCACGATCTTATTCCTTATCTATTTTCATTATCATTATATGCTAGTATGATTATCTCGTTACAAGCTGTTATAGATACAACTGCAAAAAAACATGTTCGATTTTTATGGCGATTGATTTTTTTAATTATTTCTCTCATCCTTGCTATTATTGCTTATCTCAATCAACATTTTAATAAAAGTATCTATTTAATTATTATATTAATTATCTCATCTTTACTTATCTCACCTCAACAACATACAAAAAAAAGATATATTTTCTTAGTCTTTTTAAATACATGTATGATTATGATCGTTTATTATTTATTTTATCAAGCATAATTATATCAAAAAACCAGAAGCTCATTGTGGTGTCTTTCTAAATCCAAAATAGATTTAGAGGTCACATCATCATACTTCTGGTTTTTTATTTTATTTAAGAAATACTATCTTTATCTTCAGATGAAGCTTGTTTTTTACTATCTTCTACAGATTTTTTGGGTGCTTCCAATAGCACCTTACGAGAAACATTAACACGTCCTTGACGGTCAATTTCTGTAACTTTAACGTCTACTTGATCCCCAATTTTAAATACATCATTAACATCAGAAATTCGCTCATGAGCAATTTGTGAAATATGCATTAGACCATCCTTACCTTTAGCAAGATTAACAAAAGCACCGAATTTTTCAATACGAACTACTGTACCTGTATAGACTTTACCCACTTCAATTTCACGTGTGATATCTTCAATCCATCGAATCGCTTCTTGAATCATCGCACTATCTGAAGAAGCAATGCTGACATTGCCATCTTGATCAATATCAATTTTAACGCCTGTTGCGTCAATAATTTGATTAATCATCTCTCCACCTTTACCAATTACATCTTTAATTTTTTGTGGTGGAATTTGAATCATTTCAATTTTTGGTGCATAAGGACTTAATTCTGCTCGAGGGGTAGCTAATGTATCTGTTAGTACCGTCAATATTTCTAATCTTGCTTTTTTCGCTTGTTCTAACGCTTCTGTTAAAATTTCTTGTGTAATACCAGATATTTTAATATCCATTTGTAGTGCTGTAATCCCTTTTTCAGTTCCTGCTACTTTAAAATCCATATCTCCTAAATGATCTTCAATGCCTTGAATGTCTGTAAGAATAGAATAATCATTGCCTTCTTTAATTAGACCCATCGCAATACCTGCAACAGGAGCTTTAATAGGCACACCTGCATCCATTAAAGCAAGTGTACTTGCACAAATACTGGCTTGTGAAGAAGATCCGTTAGACTCTAATACTTCTGAAACTAAACGAATCGTGTAAGGAAATTCTGTCTCAGAAGGAATCACTTGGGCTAAGGCTCGCTCACCTAAAGCTCCATGTCCAATTTCTCGACGACCCGGAGCACGTGCAGGCCCTGTAGATCCTACAGAAAATTGTGGGAAATTATAATGATGAATAAATCGTTTACTTTCTTCAACACCAAGTCCATCAATAATTTGATGTTCTCCTAAAGGAGCTAGTGTACATGCTGAAAGCACTTGTGTTTGTCCACGTGTGAATAATCCAGATCCATGAACCCGTGGTAAAAGTGCAACTTCTGCAGACAATGGACGAATCTCATCTAATGCTCGGCCATCTGGACGAAGCTTTTCTTCAGTAATTAACCGTCTCACTTCTTGTTTTTCTAAATGATCAATAACACGATGTAACATTGCTAAGCGGTCTTCATCTAAAGAATATTGTTCCGTATATTCTGTAATAATACGCTCACGAACTTCTGACATATTGACTTCTCGTTCTAATTTATCAAGCGTTTGAATTGCATCTGACATCACCTGCTGATAATTGTTCAGTACTTCTTCATACATCGCTTCATCAAGGGTAGATAAAGACACCTCCATTTTCTCTTTACCAACCGCCTGAATAATCTCTTTTTGAAAAGCAATTAACTCACAAATAGCTTCATGACCTAATTTAAGTGCCTCTAACATACAAGATTCAGAAACTTCTTGTGCATCACTTTCTACCATATTAATCGCATCTTCTGTTCCTGCCACTTTTAAATGAAGTAATGAACGTTCTAACTCTTCTACGGTTGGATTAATAATATAAGTTCCATCTACATAACCTACTTCAACACCAGCAATCGGTCCATTAAAAGGAATATCAGAAATCCCTAATGCAAGTGAAGAGCCTAACATTGCTGTCATCTCCGGAGAACAGTCTTGTTCCACACTCATAACTAAGTTCGTAATTTGTACTTCATGACGAAATTCCTCAGGAAACATAGGACGAATCGGACGATCAATCAGTCGTGCAGCAAGTGTTGCTACTTCACTGGGTCGTCCTTCACGCTTAATAAATCCTCCAGGAACTTTTCCTACCGCATACATTTTTTCTTCATAATTAACAGTTAACGGGAAAAAATCAACATCTTTAGGTGTTTTAGAAGCTACCGCTGTTGATAAAACAACCGTATCTCCATATCTAATAAACACCGCACCATTAGCTTGTTTTGCGAGCTGTCCAACTTCAACTTTAAGTACTCGACCTGCCCAATTTGTTTCAAATATTTGTTTCTCCATATCTATGTTCTCCTTTACATGAGTCATGATCCCAACAAAGCAAACGAAACCTGTCTTAACCATAAAACAGATTTCGTTTGCTTTGTTGTGTTATTTCATATAATAAAAAAATGAGGAGAGAAAACTAAGTTTTCTCTAAAATCCTCATTACTTTTATGATTAACGACGTAATCCTAGACTTTGAATTAATTCACGGTAACGTTGGATATCTTTTTTACGTAAATAAGCAAGTAAATTACGACGATGTCCAACTTTTTTCATCAATCCGCGATAAGAATGATGATCTTTTTTATGTTGACGTGCGTGTTCATTTAAATGATTGATTTCTGCAGTTAATACCGCGATTTGCACTTCTGGAGATCCTGTATCTCCTTCATGACGTGCATATTTTTTCATAATTTCATTTTTTTGTTCTTTTGAAATTGCCATTTTATTCACCTCTAAGTTTAATTCTCCTTAAACCGCGTAATACGTTTTTGGCACGCGTAAAACCCAGTATAAGGGAGCTGATGCTTTTTACATCTTCTTGTATTCTAGCTTATTTTAAATACTTTGGCAAGTATCTTTCTTTAATCTTTCTAAACCAACCCCAATAAATGAGCAACGAGTGTCGTTAACATGGTAATCACAACACCAATAAATGTTGGAATGAAAAAAGATAAAAAGGTCCATTTTTTACTCTGTGTTTCTTTATAAATCGTAAGAAGTGTTGTCGAACAAGGCCAGTGATATAACGTAAATAAAATAACATTCATTGCAGTAAGCCACGTCCAACCGTTATCTAATAATAGCTGTTTAAAAGCAGATAAAGAACTAAAATCTGTTAATGTACTTGTTGACATATAACCCATGATCATAATAGGAATGACAATTTCATTTGCTGGAAGTCCTAAGATAAAAGCAAGTAAAATCGTACCATCAAGCCCCATCAGTCTCGCAAATGGATCAATAAAATCGGTAATATGTTGAAATACAGATTGGTTACCAACATATACATTAGCTAAAATCCAAATCACAACACCTGCAGGAGCCGCTACAATAATCGCACGCCACAGTACAAAAATGGTACGATCAAAAATAGATCTAACAAGCACTTGCCCTATTTGAGGCTTTCTATAAGGAGGTAATTCTAAGGTAAATGAAGAAGGCATTCCTTTAAGCCATGTTTTAGATAAAAAACGAGATACCCAAATAGTTGATACAACCCCTAATAAAATGACTAATGTTAAAAAGAGAGCTGCCTTTAACGATCCGAGTAACGTTGCAGATCCTCCAACAAAAAACATCATAATAATTGAAATTAAAATTGGAAACCTTCCATTACAAGGTACAAAATTATTAGTAATAATCGCAATTAAACGTTCTCTCGGTGAATCAATAATTCTAGTTCCTACAACTCCTGCAGCATTACACCCAAATCCCATACACATCGTTAACGCCTGCTTACCACAAGCACCTGCTTTTTGAAAATATTTATCTAAATTAAAGGCTACACGTGGTAAGTATCCAAAATCTTCTAATAATGTAAAAACAGGGAAGAAAATAGCCATTGGTGGTAACATAACCGCAACAACGGTAGTGACTACTTTGTACACCCCATCAATTAAAAATCCTTTTAACATGCTAGGCATCCCAATTTTGTCAGCACCAATACTTAACCATACCCCAATTTTTTCAAACATTTCTGCTAAAAAGTCAGAGGGCCCATCTGCTCCTGCAATGGTAAACCAAAACACTAACATAAGCAGTAAAATCATAATAGGTAGCCCTGTACTTTTTTGTGTTAATAGTTTATCTAATTTTCGATCTTTTAAATCATAATTTTCATCTTCATAAGTAACCACCTCTTTAGCAATAACAGAAGCTTGATCTAAAAGGGTTTCTACTTCTAAATCAGGTGTTTGTTCGTGCACTTGCTGTAGTGCTGAGCGCATATAAGGATTATTAGGAAGACGCTCTTCCATAACATCAATGGTTGTCTGCATCAACTCATCTAATCCTTGTTTTTTAACTGCTGCCGTTCCAACCACAGGCACCCCTAAACGAGATTGCAACTTTTCTAAATCAATATGAATTTTTTTACGCTTTGCTTCATCGAGTAAATTAACACAGACAACAACATGATCGGTCAGTCGAATAATTTGTAATACTAAATTTAAATTTCTTTCAAGACTTGTAGCATCACACACTACAACAGTTGCATCGGCAATTCCTGTCTCTAAAAAAGATCGTGCTACCTCTTCTTCTTCAGAATGGGTAAGTAAAGAATATGTTCCTGGTAAATCCACTAAAATATAAGATTGATCATTAAAAGTTACTTCTCCTCGAGCAAGTTCTACTGTTTTTCCAGGCCAATTTCCTGTATGTTGTCTCATACCGGTTAATTCATTAAATAAAGAACTCTTTCCTACATTAGGATTTCCAGCAAAAGCAATGACAGGTTGTTTTTTTTGATCTGATATTAACGTTTCTAACCACTCTTCCATCATTAATCCTCCTCTCTTTTATAAAAAATATGTTGAGCATCTTCATTCCGTAATGCAATTGTAGTTCCTCTAACACGATAAGCCATTGGATCTCCTTTAGGACTAATTAATGTTTTTTCAATTTCTGTTCCTGGAGAAAATCCTAAATCCAGTAATCTTCGCTCCATTAAAGGATCTGGATGCGTTAAATGATCTATAGTTACTTTTTGATAAAGTGGTAGTTGACAAATAGATTCCATAAAAACTCCTTCCTTCCTCTTATTGTTATTTTTTTCGGTCTGCCTAAATAAGTTAATTTTATTATAACCTGATTTTAATTTTATGGCAAGCCAAAAAATATAGATTCATTTAACACTCCTACTTTCTTAATCCCCTATTATTTTCATAAAAAACAAAAAAAGATTGATTTTAACATCAATTAAAATCAATCTTTTTTCATTTCTATAGCTATCAATAGTTACTGTCCCGGATAAGATAGCATCACCTCTAAACTTCCTTGCCAAATCCAAGAAGTAACTGTATTTGGAATCACAAAATGATCCCCTTTTTTTAATTGATAAACTTGTTCTGTCTCTGGTAACTGAATCATACCTGATCCTGAAAGCACATTAACTAACGTATATGGTGCTTCTTGATATTCTACTACAGCACCTTTCACGGTTAAACGTGCCACTTTAAAAAATTCATTATCTATATAGACAATTTTTTCTCCTTCACCGCGCACTGAAATGCTTTTTAAGACGAGATCAGGATCTTGATGAGGAACATGAATAACCTCTAAAGATTCTTTTAAATGCAATTCCCGCTGATTTCCATATTGATCAACACGATCATAATCATAAACACGATACGTTGTATCACTACTTTGTTGTGTTTCTAATAATAAAATACCTTTGCCAATCGCATGAAGAGTTCCACTAGGAACATAAAAAAAGTCACCTGCAGAGACTTTAATCCGGCGAAACAACTGATCCCACATACCTAACATAATATATTCTTCCAACTGCTTCTGACTCGTTGCATTGTGTCCATAGATAATTTCTGCTTCAGGATCTGCACTTAAAATATACCAACATTCTGTTTTTCCTAATTCACCCTCATGTGCTAAACCATAAGCATCATCAGGATGTACTTGAACAGATAAATCATCAGAGGCATCAATAAGTTTCACTAATAAAGGAAATACTTCTTCATCTGGATTTCCAAATAATTCTGGATGTTGTTGCCATAAAACATCTAATGTGACACCAGAATAAGCCCCTTGTTTAATAGTACTTAAGCCATTAGGATGGGCACTAATGGCCCAGCATTCACCAATTGTTTTATGTTGAGGCAATGGATAAGAAAATTCCTCTTCTAATTTCCTTCCTCCCCAAATTTTTTCTTGAAATACAGGTGTTAAAAATAATAATTCTTGTGTTGTCATGAATGAATTCCTCTACCTTCTAATTCTTTTAAATAAGTTTGAATCACTTGATCTCGCCAAATTATATAACTGGATCGCTGATCTTTTGGATGAATACGATTAGATAAAAAAATAAAGTAAGTTTTCTTAACTAGATCTAAAACCATCCACGTTCCCGTATATCCTGTATGATATAACAATGGATACTGATACGTACTTGTATATAAATAGTCCCAACCTAAACTTCTTTTTAACTGACATACCCCTGTTTGATCTTGTAATAAAGATTGGACAAGTTCTTGTTTGATCTGAATACGATCATTGCCAATGCCTTCAAATAATTGAAATAATGATTTTGTAAAAGCAATACAATCCTCTATTCCCGCAAACAGACCTGCACTACCACAATCTTCTTGTAAAATTCGCGCTTTAGGATCATGAACAGTGCCACACAACACTTCATTTTTATCAGATAAATATTCTGTACTCACTGTATTTTTAGGATCAGGATGAAACGTTGCCGTATGCATATTAAAAGCTGTCAGTACACGGTCTTGAATCATATGTTGAACCGCACATCCATAAATTTCGGATAACATAAGCCCTAATAAAATAAAGCCTGTATCTGTATATTTTTTTACGTAACCACGAGAAACTCCACTATATAATGATAAATACTCTTTTATTAATGCATCTTTATCAAGTTGATTTCGATTCGGGATATAGCCTTGAATATCTGAAGTGTGGGTTAATAATTGTCGAATGGTCACTTGATGATCACAATAACGTGATAAATACTTTTGAAGAGGATCATCTAAAGAAATATGATGATTTGATAGTGCTTGAAGACATAAGGTAGTTGTACCGATAACTTTTGTCAATGAAGCTATATCAAAAAGATCATCAACCGTCATTACTTTTTGATCAGGAATTAAAGAAGCATATCCAGCTGAATAAATAGAACTATTGTGTTGATCACCAAAGGCCCAAACAGCTCCTGGAATCTCTGCTTTTTGAATCGCTGAATAAATTTTTTCCTGTGTCTTAGAAACATCAATCAATCAGGATCACTCCTCCTCATAGTACAATGGAGATACCTCTTTATACCATCTAAATAAATGAACAACAATAACTTTAATCGCTGCATAAACAGGGATCCCTAAAATAACTCCCATTACACCGAATAATTTACCTGCTGTCAGCAAAATAAAAATAATAGTAACAGGATGAATATCTAACTGACTGCCCAGTACTAAGGGGGAAATAACCTTACCTTCAATCAGCTGTTCTAATGCAAAAACAATCAGTACTTGAATCAGTAAAACAGGTCCTCCAATAAGGCCTAACAGTACAGCAGGAATCATCGCAAGAAATGAACCTAGATAAGGAATTAAATTTAAAAATCCTGCTAAAATAGCTAAAGTAAATGCATAATCTAGACGAATGATTTTAAAGCCTATCATAAATAAAATAGCTACCGCAAAAGCTACAGTAAGCTGTCCACGAACATATTGGGATAATTGTGTATTAATATCTTTTAAGATTGTATGAGTCGGTGCTCTCATTTTATTAGGTAACATATGAATCACAGATTTAGGTAACTTTTTACCATCTTTTAATAAATAAAATAATAAAAATGGGGTTAATAATACCGCTACAACCACTTGAGTCACCGCACCTACTACACTACCAATACCTTGAAAAGCATTTTTAGATAAACTTTGAACCATCTTTCCAATGGTACTAAAGAAAGTCTTAATAGACTCATCTAATTGAGGTGCATAACTACGCCAAGTATCTTGATTCATCCAATTATTTAAACGCTCTTCTAATATATTCCAATATTCTGGAACTGCTTTTATAAAGCTTTGAAATTGAACAGATAGCTTAGGAATCACAACAATAAAGCCCCAAATTAACAATGAAAAGATAAGGACAAACAGTAACGTAATAGCCCAAATTCGCTTGATACGCCATTTTTGTTCAAAATAATCAACAACAGGTACGAATAGATAATACAAGAGCCCAGAAAAAATAATAGGTAAGCCAATCACTTCTAAAAATAATACAATAGGCTTCAATAAATAACTAAGTTTACTGATCACCCATAAAACAAGTAGACCCAGTAAAAAAATCAAAGTCTTCGTTACCCATTTATTATTTAAAATACGTCGATAAAACCATGTTTCAGAAAATGGGACTTTAGTTTTCATCTAAATCACGGCCTTGAAATTTATAACAAATACGCATACCTACTTCTAAATGAGGCAGCTGATACGGCGTTAATGCCAGACTATTTGCCGAAGCATGTTCTGGAAGATCTTTAGGATCCATAAAATAAAGTACCGTATGTCCAATATTTGATAAATAATCGTTGGTTTGATGCCCACAAGCGGTTATTTCATATGTTTGATCACCGAACATTATTTGATCTCCTGGCTTTAACATTAAATGTGCTGATGATTTCATAAATGACTGAATAATAGAAGAATTTTTCATCTCTGGAGTTGCTTCTTCTCCAAATAAAATTAAGAATTGTTCATTTTTATCATAAGCATTGTTACCAATAGATTGAATTACACTGCATATCATTGCTGAATACACCTTCCTTTTTTAAATTTTGATTATATTGTAACATATTTTCAATCATTCCTTTCTTTTTATCTCCTACATGCTAGAAAAATTATGAAACATATTATAAATAAAATAAAAAAACATATTGAAGATATCATATCTTCAATATGTTTTATCATACAATGATTAACTTCCTAGTTTTACAATTTGATTATAAAATGATCCTGAATTATGTTTTAATTCATAGGCAATGGATCCCTCTTTAATAAATAAAACACGGTCACAAAAACTTGCTAAATAAGGATCTTGTGTACTAAAAATGATGGTTGTTTCATACTTATCACGCCACTCATTGAATAATTCAATCGTTTTTTTAGTTTCTTTAGCTTGTGAAAAACGACTCGGTTTATCTAAAAACAAAATATCTGGATGATGAATCATAGCTCTTCAAATAGCAACATTCTGTCTTTGTTCATCCGTTAACTCTGAAATTGATTTTGTTAATAAATGACCAATATCTAATCGCTGGATAAGCTCATATATATACACTATTTGATCATGCATTAAACTAGACTCTAAAGTAATAGGTAACATTAAATTTTCAATCACACTTAAAGCATCATTAAAATAAAATTGCTCTAATAAAAAACCTAACGAGCTTCGCGTCATATTCACTAAAATTTCTTCATCTGATAAATAAGTATTATGCTCATTAATTAGTACTGTACCTGATGTTGGTTCTTCAGCACCAGCTAATATATTTAATAATGTAGATTTACCACAACCAGAATCACCCATTATTCCCAACATCTCACCTTTTTTTGCTGAAAAAGAAATATTATCAAGGACTTTAGTATCTTGATCTTTCCCATAAGTTTTTGTTATATCATGAACACTTAACATAATTAACTCACCTCTTAAGTTTAATAAACCTTACTTATCATTATACAAATGAACTTAAAGGTGTACCATCGTTTAATATAACATGAATATAACAATTTTGTAATATAATAAAAAATATTGAGTATCATCAATATGATACTCAATATTACTTAAAATTAAAGATTTAAGCTTTATTTTCAGAACCAAACCAAGCAATTCTTTCTTGAACTAAACGTGTTACCGCTTCTGTTCCTGGTGCTAATAATTTTCTTGGATCAAAGCCTTTACCTTGTAAATCTTTACCTTCTTCAATATATTTACGAGTAGCTGCTGCAAAGACTTGTTGACATTCTGTATTTACATTAATTTTAGAAACTCCTAAGCTGATTGCTTTTTGAATTTGATCTAAAGGAATCCCTGATCCACCATGTAATACTAATGGAATTCCACCTGTTACATCTGCAATCTCTTTTAGACGATCAAAATTAAGTCCTGCCCAATTTTCAGGATAAGCACCATGGATATTTCCAATACCTGCTGCTAAAAAGTCAACACCAAGTTCTGCAAAAATACGACATTCTTCAGGATCTGCTAACTCTCCTGTACCAATCACGCCGTCTTCTTCTCCACCAATACTTCCTACTTCACATTCCACAGAAACACCTTTTTCATGAGCACGTTCAATAACAATTTTTGCCTTTTCCACATTTTCTTCAAATGGTAAATGGGATCCATCAAACATCACTGATGTATAACCTAACTCAATACATTTAAGCGCATCTTCAAATTCACCATGATCTAAATGAAGTGCTACCGGAACTGTAATTCCCATAGATTCAATTAAATCTTCGACTAAATGAATACATACTTGATAACCACCCATATATTTTGCAGCACCCATTGATGTTTGAATCATCACTGGAGAATTAGAAGCTTGTGCTCCTGCTAAAATTGCTTTTGTCCACTCCAAATTATTGGTATTAAATGCTCCAACAGCATACTGTCCAGCACGCGCTTGTTTTAACATTTCTGTTGCAGATACTAATGGCATAATATTATTCCCCCTCATTAATGTAAAGACAAAGAGTTATCTTTGCTCTTATAAACACCATTCTATCAAAATTAATCTATATTGGCTACTAATTTCTTATGCTTCAAAACCTTCGGCAACAGCTTCTCGATAATATGTATGTAAAATATCCACACAACGTGTACATAGATTCGGTAATTCTGGATGAGTCCCAACAGATGTTCTAACCGCACGGCAACGATCACAAACTTCACCTTCTGCTTTTGTGACTAAAATTGCTAAATCATCAAATACTACCGCATCTTCTACTCTTTGATCATAGGGTAATACTTCAAATGAAGATACAATTAAAATTTGAGCAATATCTGTATTTAACGCTTTAAATAATGCCATCATAGGTTCATTAGCATAAACAGTCACTGCTGCTTCAAAAGATTTACCAATCACTTTTTGATCTCGTGCTAGTTCTAATGCTTTATGCACTTGATCTCTAAAACTCATAAATTCTACCCACATATCCAATAATTCTTCTTGATTTGGATATATTTGATATCCTGGCATTTCTGAAAGTTGTACAAAGTCTTCTTCTTCTTTTAAATAAGACCATATTTCTTCTGACGTATGTGGTAATATTGGTGTCATGAGTTTTGTCAGTGCTACTAAAATATCATAAAACACCGTTTGCATGCATCTTCTATCTTTTTGATCAGCACCTTCTATATAGACCACATCTTTAGCGAAGTCTAAATAAAATGCAGATAAATCAACAGTACAGAAATTAACAATAGTTTTATACACTGTTGAAAATGAATAGGCTTCATAACCTTTATCTCTTATGATTTGAATCACTTGATTTAAACGAATCATCATATATTTATCAACAGAACGAAGCTCATCATAAGAAATACGGTCTGATTTAGGATCAAAATCTGAAGTATTTGCAAGTAAAAAGCGCATTGTATTTCTGATTTTACGGTAAACCTCAGAAATTTGTGTCAAAATATCCATAGAAACACGCATATCAGATTCATAATCTACACTAGCTACCCAAAGTCTTAAAATATCCGCACCTAATTGATTTACAACTTTTTCAGGAACAATAACATTTCCTAAAGATTTACTCATCTTGCGTCCTTCACCATCTAAAACAAATCCTTGAGAAAGAACAGATTTATAAGGTGCTTTATCATTAACAGCCACACTAGTAATCAAACTAGAGTTAAACCAACCACGATACTGATCAGACCCTTCTAAATACATATCTGCTGGAAACGATAAATCTTCACGCTGTTTTAATACCGCTTCATGAGAGACACCAGAGTCAAACCAAACATCCATAATATCCGTTTCTTTAGTAAATAAACCATTAGGACTTCCTGGATGCGTAAAGCCTTCTGGAAGTAATTCTTTTGCTTCTTTTTCAAACCAAATATTTGAGCCATAAGTTTCAAATAACTGAGCGACATGTTCAATAGTTTCTGGGGTAATAATCGCTTCACCATTTTCAGCATAAAAAATAGGTAGAGGAACCCCCCATGCACGCTGTCTTGAAATCACCCAGTCACCACGATCACGCATCATATTATAAAGACGTGTCTCTCCCCATGGAATAATCCAATGTACTTCTTGAATTTCAGAAAGTAATTGATCACGGAACATGTCAATAGATGCAAACCATTGTGGGGTTGCACGGTAAATAACAGGCTTTTTAGTACGCCAATCATGCGGATAGCTGTGCATAAAGAATGATAAATTTAAAAGATATCCATTTTTTTCTAACTGTTCTGTAACAAGCTTATTACCATCATCATAAAAAATCCCTTCAAATCCAGGAGCTTCTTCAGTAAAATATCCTTTACTATCAATAGGAGATAATACATCTAATCCATAAGCTTTCCCAATTTGAAAGTCTTCCTCACCATGACCTGGAGCAGTATGTACAAGACCTGTCCCTGCATCTAAGGTTACATGATCTCCTGTCATAACAAGAGACGTACGATCATAAAGAGGATGTTTTGCTGTCATATATTCCATATCTTTTCCTGAAATTGTATCTACAATTTCATAATCTTGCCAAGATAAAATTTCAGAAAGTGCTTCCAAACGCTCTTTAGCAACAACATATTTTTGATCAGAAACACGGACTACAGCATATTCATAATCAGGATTTACAGAAATCCCTAAATTCGCAGGAATTGTCCAAGGAGTTGTGGTCCAAATAACCAATGAAGTATCTTGATCTAATAAACCTTTACCATCTTCTACAGGAAAAGCAACATAAATAGATGGAGATTTAATATCTTTATATTCAATTTCTGCTTCTGCCAATGATGATTCACTAGATGGTGACCAATAAATAGGTTTTAAGCCTTTATAAATATAGCCGCGCTCAGCCATTTTACCGAAGACACGAATTTCAGCAGCTTCATAACTAGGATCTAATGTAATATAAGGTCGCTCCCAATCTGCCATAATGCCTAAACGTTTGAAATCGTCTCTTTGTTTATCCACTTGAGACAATGCATAGGTTTTACACTGATCTCTATACTCTACCATCGGCATCGTTTTACGTTTGATCCCTTTATTACTTAATACTTGTTCAATAGGAAGTCCATGTGTATCCCATCCTGGTACAAAAGGTGATCTGTAGCCACTCATTCCATAGTAGCGTGTGATAATATCTTTACTAATCTTATTTAATGCATGTCCAATATGAATATTTCCATTAGCATAAGGAGGTCCATCATGTAAAATAAATGTAGGTTTATCCGCATTTAAATCTTGTCTTTTTTGATATAACTGAGCCTCTTCCCATGATTTTTGCCAATCTTTTTCTCGGTTAGGTAAATTTCCTCTCATTGGAAATCCTGTTTTTCCTAATTGTAATGTTTCTTTTAATTTCATTGATATATCTCCTTTCAAAAGTAAATGATAAAATAAAAAAACTTCGTTCCAGACAGGGACGAAGTTTTTTCGTGGTACCACCCAAATTTTACAAAAATTTTGTACTCATGTAATCGATAACGAGATTAACCGAAAAAACCTACTGTATACGCATACGTGTTCAGTTTTTTTCTATAAGGTTCAGGGATATAATTTATAAAAGGGTCTGTCAATCTTCCACCAACATTGACTCGCTATAAGAATTTTATAAATTACGTGTCTAACCATAGATTTTTATTATTCTTTTTTAAATGATGGGTTGCTTTCATCCACTATAGAAGAGCCGTGTGGTTGTTCAGAAAACAATCCTTGTGTTTTTTCTTTAACATCATCATCTAACAACCCTGCAGCTTCTAATTGATTCAATGTCTGCAACAATGCCTCTGTATCTTCCATATCAAATTGTTGTGTTTGTGCAAGGTCTACTGTGTTTTCTAAGTGATCCGGAATTCCTTCAGATTGATCTGTTTCTTGATCAATATCATTTAAAATATGATCAATATCAATCTCTGCTTCTTTATACATCTCTTGATATGCAGAAGCATCAAAGGGTTTTAAAATCTCTTCCCACTGCTGGCTTTTCAGTTGTCCCATTTGTTCTTCAACTAATAGAGTTAAATTACGATAAAAAGCACGTGCTGTCTTTTTAAGCTCATCTGTTTCTGAAACCATATAATTAATTTTTTGTGTGGCATCATCAATCATTTGTGTCGCTGATTTTTGCGCATTGTCTAAAGTCGTATGTGCTTCCATTGTTGCTTTATTAATAATTTGATTTGCTTTCGCTTCTGCATTACTAATAATCATATTAGATTCTTTTGATGCATTAATTTTTAATTTATCTGCGGTATCTTGTGCAACAATAATAGATTGATTTAACGCATCTTTTAATTCATTAAAATAAGATAACTTTTCCTCAGCATGTTTTAATGCTTTTTCAAGCTCTCTTTTCTGGCGAATCACTTCTTCATAATCTAACACAATCTGATCTAAAAAATCATCTACCTCATCTTGATCAAAACCACGTAATTTTGTTGTAAATGTTTTATTTTTAATATCTAAAGGACTTAGTACCACTTAAAATCACCTCTTATTCTTTTTTGTTGCTACAGAAACACGGTAATTCCCTTTTTTTGTTTTTCCTTCAATTGAATCTATCTTTACTCTACCAAAACGACGAATAGAAATCATATCAGAGTCTGTCAGTACATAATCAGACTTCAATACTTCTTGCCAATTAACTTTAACATCTCCATGATCAATTAACTTTTTAATTCGATCTCTTGATTGTCGTAATGTTTTTGCAAGAATTAAATCTAATCGCAATGAATTGACATAAATAGTATCTTGTATCCAGTCTTCTTTTGGTGTAATAATATTTGATAATGCTACTTCTTCTAAGCTAATCTGATACTTACCAATCTTAACCATATTGTACTTTAAAAAATCAATAAAATTACTTGCAAGGAGTAATTGCCATCTCTGACCATCTGTAATAATATCTCCTAAAACATCTCGGCTAATACCTGAATTCATAAGTGTTCCTAAAATTTGATGATGAGTCAAAGTAATAAACTTATCTGGATATATAATTTCTAAACAAGAAATATCAAAATCTTGATTATTAGAACTATAATATTCTGGAAAGATCAATGCACGTTTACGTTCTGAATTTAAAAATCCTCCCCAAGTTACTACCTGAATACCTGAATAAGCCTGTACACGAT
>JASLFJ010000017.1 GCA_030150665.1 Enterococcaceae bacterium | reverse complement strand
TGCTTCTTCTAAAGTAATATTTTCAACACCAATATCTTCTAAGCATACTGGTAAACCAATAGATAAACTAAAGTCTAAAACTTCATATAATTCTTCTGTTGGTGCATTTTCTAATACAAGCTGACAAATCACACTAAATGCAACTTTTTCTCCATGATAGTAGTGATGTGTTCCTTCTAAAGCCGTTAATCCATCATGAATAGCATGTACTGCAGCTAACCCACTACTTTCAAACCCTAATCCTGAAAGTAAAATATTAGTCTCTACAATATTTTCTAATGCTGGTGTTACTAAATTATGATCACATGCAATTTTTGCATTATAACCATTTTCAAGTAATGTTTCATAACATACTTTTGCTAAGCTATATGCTGCTATTGTATTTTTTGCAGGAGGAGCTTCTTTTGTTAAATATCCGTTTGGTAATCCTGCATTTACATTAGAAAATGATTGTGCTGTTGCTCTTGCTTCAAAATATGTAGATAATGCATCTCCCATACCTGCTACTAAAAAGCGTGTTGGTGCTTTAGCGATAATTTCTGTATCTACTAATACAACGCTTGGATTTTGTTTAAAGTATGCATAATCATCAAACTCTCCATCTTCCGTATAAAGTACAGCAGAGTGACTTGTTGGTGCATCAGTTGCTGCAATGGTTGGTACAACAATTAAGTTATCCCCTTCAGCAACACATTTAGAAGTATCTAATGCTTTACCTCCGCCTAGACCAATAACACAATCTGTTTTATTTTCCTTAGCAACTTCTTTAAGACGTGCCACTTCTTGACGGGAACACTCCCCATTAAAATGACTTCTAATAATTTTTACAGAAAAACGTTCTTCTGTTTCTTTTAATTGAGCTTCTACACGTTTAATATCATCTGGATGAGCAATTAGCAATGCAGTTTCTCCAAAAGTTTTAATATAATAGCCTAAATTAAGTAATTCTCCTGCACTTTGTACATATTTGCTTGGACTAATAAAAGCTTTTCTCATAATAATCTTCCCCTTTTTTATATTTATTATTGAATAACTAACATAATTAATGAATATATATATAAATTATTTAATTATTAATGGTTTTAATTGAGCTTCAATATCTTCTAAAGCTGCTCCTGCTTGTAGTAAAGCAGCTGTTGTATACACACCTTCTAAAAAGGCAGTATCATAAATAGTAACGCTTTTTTCCGCAAGTTCTAATGCTAGTTCTAAATTCATCTTTGCACTTCCTAAATCATAAAATGCTAAAATATGATCTGCATTATTTTCTTCAATAGCCTTACTTATTTTTTCATAATTAGTACCAATACCCTTTTCTTCAGTACCACCAGCTGTTGTTACAGAAACATCGGGGGCTACTTCAGAAAGTAATTGCTTAATACCTTCTGGTATCTCATAAACATGAGATACTAATACAATACCATAATTCATTATGCACCCTCCAAAACAGAAATTAAGCTCTTAAAAAGATAACCACTAGATACAGCACCTGGATCAATATGTCCTATAGAACGATCTCCTAAATATGATGCTCTACCTTTTAATGCTTTAAGTTCTTTTGTATGATCCACAAATTCATCAATTTTCTTGACGGTTAATGTGCCAGATTTAAGGGCTTCTATACTTGGTTGCCATACATCAATCATAGTTTTTTCTTCAACATCTGATTTTCCACGTAATTTAATAGCATCAAGTCCTGCTTCTAGCCAATCAATGATATTTGTACCTTCTTCATTGGCCTTTTTACTCATTGCAATAAATGCAGATCCATAAAGAGGGCCGGAAGCTCCTCCAACTTTACTCAGTAAAGCCATACCAGATAATTTAAATATCTCAGAAATACTTTGTACTTGCTGAGACTCAAGAGAAGTCATCATTGCTTCTGTTCCACGGCACATATTAATACCGTGATCTCCATCACCAATTGCACTATCTAAATCTCCAAGATATGCCTCATTATCTTTAACCATCTGTCTAAATTCTGTTAACCACCGTAAAACTTGTTCTTGTGTCATTACTAAATCCATCAGTATTTCCTCCTAAAAATTACCAAGCAGCAGTATCTGTTACACTATTTAAATGTTTTAACCATGTTGGATCTTCTAAACGAATCATTGTTAAAGAAATTCCTGTCATATCTAAAGCTGTCATATAATTTCCAACTTTATAAAAGGCTACCTTAATACCTTCTTCATTTAAAATATTTTGAACACTATTTAAGAAAATATACTGTTCCATAAGAGGAGTAGCACCAAGACCGTTAACTAAAATTCCATATTCATCTCCAGATTGCCAATTAAAACTAGCTTTTAACTTATCAACAAGTTCTTTTGCTAATTCATCAGCTGATTTTAATTTATCTTTACGGTATCCAGGCTCCCCATGAATACCTACACCAAATTCAATTTCATCCTCAGCTAATTCAAATCCTGGATGCCCTACAGCAGGAACAGTAGCAGCATACAGAGCTACACCAAGCGTATTAATATGTTCTACTAATTTTTCACCAGCTTCTTTTAGTTCTACTAAACTAGCTCCTTGTTCTGCCATACTCCCTAATATTTTATGAACTAAGATAGTACCAGCAACTCCTCGCTTGCCTGCTGTATATGTGCTATCTTCAACAGCAATATCATCATCAACAACAACGATTTCACAAGAGATATCTTCTAAATCAGCTAAATCTTTAGCCATTTCAAAGTTCATAATATCTCCAGAATAATTTTTTACAATAAGCAGCACACCTGCTCCTGAATCTGCAGCTTGAATACCTTTTAATATTTGATCTGGTGTAGGTGATGTAAATACTTCCCCACAAACTGCTGCATCTAACATTCCCGTACCTACAAATCCAGCATGAGCAGGTTCATGCCCACTTCCTCCACCACTAACAAGACCTACTTTACCTTCTTTTTTATTTTTTCTCACGATGACATCGCTTTCAAAAACACGTTCAACAATATCTTGATGTGCTAAAGAAAATCCTTTTAACATCTCATCTAAAATTGTCTCAGGGCGATTAATAATTTTCTTCATGAACACACGTCCTTTATCTTTTTACTTACAAGTTTATTATATGCTACACTAATAAAAAAAAGAACGGACAATCTAATAAATGTGTCCGCTTTCATTTTAAATATACAGAAATATACAGAAAGGATTTCAAATGAAAGATACTGCATTAATTACAAAAAAAGTTATTGCTTATGCTTTTAAAGATTTGGCTAAATCCCAAGATTTAAATAAAATTTCTATTACTCAAATCATGCAACATGCTGAGTACCGTAGACAAACATTTTATGATCATTTTTTAGATAAAGAAGATCTTATTATTTGGATTTATGAACAAGAAATGACTGAGTTAATTGAACATTTTTTATATTATGAGCATTGGACCAAAATTATTTTCAGTATTTTAACTTATTTTAAGAAAAACAATACTTTTTATGATAAATTACTAAAAAGTGACTATTCTCTTATCTTCCAAAAAGCATTTTTAGCACATATTAATCAATTTATCATAAATCTTCTGGAACGGGAAAGCTTAATCGATTCTTACGACACATTTATCAAAGAAGAACAAATTATTTTATTCTATGTACATGGACTTACCCATACAATCCAAGATTGGATAATCAATCATTGTCAAGAATCCATTGATGAAATTAACAATAATATAATTTTTATTATTAACAACGGATTACTACACACTTTAGCATTAAATAAAAAAAATATACAGACTCATCAATAATAGTTCTGATCAGTCTGTATATTTTTTATTATATTAAGCTAGGAAATCAATGTAAAATATGTCCTTTTTTAAGCTCTCGATTAAGTGGTTCAAAAATTCTATCAGCTTTTGGATATAAACTAATTCCTAAAATAATAAAGACAATCGCAATAGATACTAAAATAATCATTGCTTTAATAGCTGTGGGCCAATAAACTCCACCAACAGATTCTCTTAGTAAATTAACAGCATGTGTAAATGGAATATAAGGATTTATTTTTCTAAAAAATGGTCCCGACATTTCTATTGGGAAATTTCCAGCTCCCGCAGAAATAGATAGTACTAAAATAATAACAGCTGTTCCTTTACCTAGATTACCAAATAAAGCAACTAATACATAAACCATAGTCATAAAAGTCCAACCAATAAGTAAAGCAAATAAAATATTAAGTCCTCTATCTTTAGTATAAGTTCCTAACAAGAATTGATTTCCTAAAACAACAATCATTGTTTGGAAAAAACCAACAACATAAAAAGTAAACATCCGTGCTACAAACTGTTGTCTTAAAGTAAATCTTTTTTGTTGTTTTGGACTTAAATGAAACTTAGTACTTGCGATACTTGAAAATAAAACAGCTCCTACCCATAAACATAATGCCGTATAAAAAGGTGTACTTGCAGAACCATAATTCGGAACAGGATAAACTTCTTTAGTTTTTAAATGAATCGGATTAGATAAAAATTCACTTTCTGCTTTAGCATCGGATTTTAAATAATGAACGACTTCATTTAAATCAATATTAGACTCTCCCTTGCGAATTAAGTCTGCTAAGTGATTCATTTTTTCTTGCATTTTTGGCCATTCTGTATGTATTAAAGAGGTTGCCGTTGCTAGAGCTTCTTTTAATTCAGGAGCTTTTTTATTGACATTATCCATAGTCTCTACTAAATTCTGTTCAATATTGGGCAAATCTTTTTCAACAAAATTGGTAACTCTAGCTACTTTTTGTTTTACCACCGGCAATTCATTATTAAATGTCATTGCTGTTTGATCAATTCCTGAAATAACTACAGGAATATTCATATTTAACCATCCTGACACATTTGATAAAAGCTCTTGAATATGAGGAATTTCTCCTTGATAATGTGTTAACATGACAGAAACATCTGATAATAAATATTGTGTACTCTCCATTAAAGAATCAATACGAGGTACAACTGCATTTAACTGTATCCATTGAATCGCACTATCTCCTTTAGATAGTGTATCTGATACTTGATCTAAAATTCTCATTATTTTTTGAGATTCTTTCTTTAAATCAATGCGTTGTAGTAATTGATTAATATTTTTTGCTTGACGATTAATTTTTACTAATAAATCTTTAACATACTTAGGATTATCTTTTATTTGATCCCATTGTAATAAACTATCAATCACTAATTGATTTAAATCAATCATCTTATTTTCAATACGTTCTAAAGATTGAATAAGACTTGATAAAACAGCATTGGTTGATAGATCATTAATAGCAGTTAACACATAAATCACATGATCTAATACTTCTAATTGTTTTGCCAATCGATTAGATAATTCATTTAATTGATCAAAAATCTCATTAATAATCGCAGTATCAGTCGGATGCTCTTCTAATGTAGTTAATAAATTTTCTGTAAACTGGTATGTAGAATCTGATAAAAATGTTAAAAAATAAAGTCCCGTATCTACACTGCTTGCTACTACAGGAAACAAACTTATAACACGATTTAATTCTTGCTCAATTTCAGGAATCATATGATCCGTTTGATCTATGAGAGACTGTAATTGAGGTAGGAATTGCCGCACATCAGTCACTACTCCAGAAGCCTGATATAATTGTTGATCAATATTTCCCATTAACTGTCCCAAATCTCCTACCGTTTGATTCACATTATCGACACTGCTACTTAAATTCAATAACATAGGTGCTGACATTTGTAACTCAGTTAATGCCAATCCAACTTGATCAATTTCTGGCCAATAGTTATTAATTAATAATAATTTATCTGCTTGTGCATTCAATGTTGGCAGTTGATTTGTTAATTGATTTGCTTTATCCAACTTATCCTCAAATTCTGGAACTCTATTATTTAAGTTTACAACTGCATCCATATATTGATCTAATTCACTCATATTATCATCAATCAATAAAATACGACTAGTTAACTTTCTAATAGAAGGTAAATTAGCATCTAAATTAAATCCAATTTCATTTAAAACTTCCATTAAACTATTTGTGACTGTTTCAATAAATTCCTGACTTACATTTTGCTGAACAGTCTCTGCACCTTTATCAGAAATTTTAGGAGCAATTGCATTAATTTTTTGATTGACACTGTATACAATTTCTGGATATTTAATATCTCCATTAATAAAGCTTACAATATCCTTAGAAAAATCTGGAGGAATATATAAACTTCCATAATATTTCCCACTTTTAACACCATCATCCAATTCTTTTTTAGAATGTACAAATTGCCAACCTATAGCATCATTTTCTTTTAAGTTTTCAATAATATCATGTCCGATATTAACCTCTTCTCCCATAACTTCAACAGGCTTATCTGCGGAGTAAACTGCAATTTTTATATCTCCTGTATTAGAATAAGGATCCCAAAGTGCCCCTATATTAAACCATGCATAAAGAGAAGGAATAAACATTAATGCGATCATCAGCATAAATGTTAATTTATTATGAAAAATACGTTTCCAATCTAATTTAAACAATGTCCAAATGTTTTTCATTAATCATTCCTCTTTTTCTATTGTCACATCCTAATTTTTAATCATTTCTTGATGATACAAACATCTTAAAAATATATTAAAGATAACTTATCTTCATTATTATAAAATGTTCCTATAAATAATGCAAGTTATCATAAAAGGAAGACTTATTGAAAAACACCTGTTGTTAAGTAACGATCTCCTCCATCAGGTAATAATACTACTATATGTTGATATTCAGGATAAGAGATGCTGATTTGCTTGGCAGCTGAAAGAGCTGCACCTGATGATATGCCACATAAAATCCCTTCAACTCTAGCAAGTTCATTACATGTTTGAAATGCATCTTCATTAGATACTTGTATAATATCATCATAAATATGTGTATCTAATACTTTAGGAATAAATCCTGCTCCGAT
The DNA here is from genome assembly GCA_030150665.1 of Enterococcaceae bacterium. Taxonomy (GTDB): domain Bacteria; phylum Bacillota; class Bacilli; order Lactobacillales; family Catellicoccaceae; genus JASLFJ01. The sequence continues at coordinate 11,033 of JASLFJ010000017.1, read as the reverse complement.
GCCTTGGATTTTGTGTTTCCCAGAAGGTTGACCTGATAAAACAGCAGAGTCTTGAGGTTCTACTGCTATAATTTTAATATTAGGATTTTGTTCTTTTAAATATTTACCAACCCCTGTAATCGTCCCGCCTGTTCCTACACCAGCAACAAATACATCAATCTTTTCTGATGTTTGTTGCCAAATTTCAGGACCTGTTGTTACGTAATGAATTTTTGGATTTGCACTATTTTCAAATTGTTTCGGCATCCAACTGTTCTTATACTCTTGACAAAGTTCATAAGCCTTGTCAATAGCTCCTTTCATACCAAGATCACCTGATGTTAAGACAATTTTAGCTCCATAAGCTTTTAATAAATCAATACGTTCTTGACTCATTGTTTCTGGCATCGTTAAGATTAATGAATATCCTTTTGCAGCTGAAAAAGCAGCAAGAGCAATTCCTGTATTACCACTTGTTGCTTCAATAATTACTGTGTCTCGATCTAATAAACCATCTGCTTCAGCTTGTTCAATCATTGCTTTAGCCACTCTATCTTTAACACTTCCTGCAGGGTTAAATGATTCTACTTTCCCATAAATATTTGCAGAAATCTGATGATTGCCCCGATAATGATTTAAAGTCACTAACGGCGTATTTCCAATAGTATCAATAATACTAGATATCATAAAAATTCCTCCTTAATCATTACAACTATACTTATTATATACTAAAAAAGTCATTTATGAAAAACACGTTACAAAAAACTTATAAAAACAAAAAAAGTTTGGTGGAATAAAGATCATTTCCCCAAACTTTTCTTTCAAGTTAATATCAAAACCCTACTCTAGGAATCAATCTTAACTTATTAAGCATCATCTTTATGAATACTTCTTAATAGTTCATCAATATGAGATCCATATTGTAATGACGTATCATGTTCGAAATTTAATTCTGGTACTTTATATAACGAAAGCCGCTGTCCTAATAGCTTTCGAATCAAACCTGTTGCTTTATTTAAACCTTCTTGTACTTTATCTATTTGCTGATCATCTAATACACTGTAAAAAATAGTTGCTTGCTGTAGATCGCCTGTCAATTTAACATCTGTAATTGTTACATCTTGAACTCTTGGATCTCTTACTTTTTTTTGTAAAATATCATTGACTTCACGTTGAATTTCTTGAGCAACACGAACTGCACGATAATTTGCCATAAAGACCCTCCTCTCATTTTTTATAATTTACTAACATATATTTATCTTTTAATCTCTTCCATGATGTAAGATTCAATGACATCTCCTTCTTTAAGATCATTAAAGTTCTCAATCATTGCTCCACATTCAAATCCTAATTTCACTTCTTTAACGTCATCTTTAAAACGTTTTAAACTAGCAAGCTTTCCTTCATAAATCACAATACCATCACGAATAACACGAACACCACTATCACGACGAATATAGCCTTCTGTAACATAACATCCAGCAATTGTTCCTACTTTAGATACTTTAAAGGTTTCACGAACTGTCATCTGTCCAGTAATTTTTTCTTCAAATTCTGGATCAAGCAATCCTTTCATGGCAGTTTCAATTTCATCAATCACATTATAAATAATACTATGCAAACGAATATCTACATGATCTTGTTCTGCTTGTTTTTTCGCTTGAGGTGTTGGACGTACATTAAATCCAATAATAATAGCATTACTTGCTGCAGCAAGAGTAATATCACTTTCATTGACAGCACCAACTGCTGTATGAATAATTTTAACACGTACACCTTCTACTTCTATTTTTTGAAGACTGGCTGCTAATGCTTCTGCAGACCCCTGTACATCTGCTTTTATAATGACATTAACTTCTTTTAATTCACCATCTTTTAAGCTTTCAAATAAATTATCTAACGTCACACGACTTGCGTGAGCTCTTTGTGCCATTAAAGCACGTTGGGCACGTTCTTCACCTGCTTGTCTTGCTGTTTTTTCATCTTCAAATACAACAAAACGATCGCCTGCTTGTGGTACTTCATTAAGACCTGTAATCTCCACTGGTGTTGCTGGCAGTGCATGTTTTTCACGTCTTCCTAAATCATTAGTCATTACACGGACTTTTCCAAATGTATTTCCTACAACGATTGGATCCCCTACATTTAAAGTTCCTTCTTGAACAAGTAACGTTGCAACAGGTCCTTTGCCTTTATCTAGTTGTGCTTCAATAACTGTTCCAATAGCACGACGGTCTGGATTAGCTTTAAGTTCTTGAACTTCTGCAACCAGTAAGATCATTTCTAATAATTCATCTAAATTTTTATTAAATTTAGCAGAAATAGGTACAAAAATTGTATCCCCACCCCATGCTTCTGGAACTAAACCATATTCACTTAATTCTTGCATCACACGATCTGGGTTTGCAGCAGGTTTATCAATTTTATTTACTGCAACAATAATCGGAACTTCTGCTGCTTTAGCGTGATTAATCGCCTCAACAGTTTGTGGCATAACACCATCATCTGCTGCAACAACTAAAATAGTAATATCAGTAATACTTGCTCCACGTGCTCTCATACTTGTAAATGCAGCATGTCCTGGTGTATCTAAGAAGGTAATTAATTTGCCATCTTCTTCGATTTGATAAGCACCAATATGTTGTGTAATACCACCTGCTTCACCTAAAGAAACTTTAGTATTTCTCAAAGAATCTAATAATGTTGTTTTCCCATGATCCACATGACCCATAATAGTTACTACAGGAGGTCTAGGTTTTAAATGCTCTGGATCTTGTGCTAAAGCATCTTCAAAAAATTTATCTAAATCAGCCAGATCAACTTTTACTTTTTCTTCTGCATTCATACCATAATCTGCTGCGAGTAATTCAATGGTATCTTTATCGAGTGATTGATTTTGTGTCGCCATAACGCCTAAAAGCATTAATTTTTTAATAATCTCAGCAGGTTCACGGTGAATTTTTTTCGCAATTTCTGCAACGGTCATACCATCTGTATACACTAACACTTCAGGAAGCTCTTTAAATTTACGAGGAGGTACTGGATTTTTCTTAACAGCTCCTTTTTGTTGCACTTTTCCTTTTTTCTTTTTATTCCATGTGTTTTGTTGTGGTTTTCTTTGTTGATGATTTCCTTGATTTTTAACATTTCCTTGTTTTTTCTGTGATTTTTGCGTATGTTGCGATTGTTTTTGTGCTTTTGAGGAATCTTTTGGTTTATTTGATGTGTTTGTTTCTTTCTGACTTACTTTTGATGAGGAGCTAAATTGTGCTTTTAATGTTTTACAATCATTTTCACTAACCGTGCTCATGTGATTGCCAACATCCATCCCTAATGATTGTGCTTTATCTACTAACTCTTTACTAGAAACATTCATTTCTTTTGCTAATTCATAAATTCTTTTTTTTCCCATGTAATCACCTTCCTAATTCTCAGTTCTATTTAATTCATTAAATTTGTGATAAAAACCTTCATTTATTATGCCACAAACCGAACGACTTCTTCCAATTGCATGACTTATCTCTGCCTTAGTAAATAAATCAAAGTATGGAATATTGTAATAAGTACATTTATCTAGTATTTTTTTTCGTGTATTTTGACTAACATCACTTGCAAAAACAATCGCTAAAATGCGTCCAGAAGATAATTGATTAAATATTTGTTCTTCTCCAGATTCTAAATTACCTGAAACTTGCATTAACCCTAATAATTGTAACATATGCTCTTTATCGGTCATCTGAAAACAGCTCCCGTCTTGCTAATTGATGTGAAATGTATTGTTTTAACTCTTCATAAAAAGAATCAGGAATCTCTATATTTAGCGCACGTGCTAATACTTGTGTTTTCTGTGCTTGATCAACTAATTTTGGATCCATAAATATATAAGCGCCTCTACCAGGGAGTTTCCCAGAAGGATCGATATGAACAACCCCGTCTTTAGATCTAACGATGCGTAATAAATCTTTTTTAGGATACTGATTTCGTGTTACAACACATTGTCTTAAAGGAACTTTTTTTTGTTTCATAAAAATTCTTCCCTTCATTATTGCATTTACAGACAATTAATTTGAAAAGAAATCATCTTCTAATATAATTGTTTCTTCTATAGATGATTGTGTATCATTTTCTTCAGTAACTATTGATGCATTATCTAATGTCTCTTGTAATTCATTATATTCTGACTCAGACTTAATATCAATTTTATAGTTTGTCAATTTAGCTGCTAAACGAGCATTTTGCCCTTTTTTACCAATAGCTAGTGACAATTGATAATCTGGTACAATTACTGTACAAGATCTGCCGTCTTCATCAAAAATCACATCTTTAATTTGAGCAGGATTTAATGCATTGGCAATATAAATTTTTGGATCTTCATTCCACTCAACAATATCCATATTTTCGCCTTTTAACTCATTAACAATAGCTTGAACACGTTGTCCTTTAGGTCCTACACAAGTACCAACTGGATCAATATCTGGATCTAAAGAACGCACAGCAATTTTAGAACGATCTCCAGCTTCTCGTGCTACACTTACAATCTCAACCAGTCCATCATAAACTTCTGGAACTTCTTGTTCAAATAATCGTTTAAGCAAATCAGGATGACTACGACTTACAAAAACTTGAGGGCCTTTAGATGTATTTTCAACGCGAGAAACATATACTTTAATACGATCATTTGGTTGGTATTGTTCATGAGGAATTTGATCTTGTTTTGATAATACGGCTTCAATTTTACCTAAATTAACATAAATATATCGTTTATCTTGTCGATCAACAATTCCTTGCATAATATCTTTTTCATATGCACTAAATTCATTATAAATAATGGTGCGCTCCGCTTCTCTTACACGTTGTAAAATCACTTGTTTTGCCGTTTGTGCCGCAATTCTACCAAAATCTTTTGGTGTTACTTCAAAACGTACTTTATCGCCAATTTCATAAGCATGATTTAACGTAAGAGCTTCTTCTAAACTTACTTCTAATTGTGAATCCATTACTTCTTCAGTGACTTCTTTTAGCGCATAAACATGAATATCACCTTTATCTTCATCAAAAGTCACCTCAACATTTTGTGATTGTCCATAATGACGCTTATATGCTGAAACAAGAGCTGCTTCTAAGGCTTCAATCACAATATCTTTAGAAATTCCTTTTTCTTGTTCTAAAGCTTCTAAAGCTCTAATCATTTCTTTACTCATGATCTTATTCCTTTCTATAATTCGTTTTTTAAAATTTAATAGCTTTTCTTACTTTAGCAATACTTGTTCTTGGTATACTCATCGTTTTTTGTTGTTTATGATTAGAAATATCTAAAACTAATTCCTCATCATTAAGATCAATTAATGTCCCTTCCCACTGTTTTTGTCCTTCAATCTGCTGATAAAGAGATACATGAATATATTCTTGAATTGCTTTTTTTAAATCTTCTTCAGTTTTTAAAGGTCTTTCGGCTCCTGGAGATGATACTTCTAAAAAATAAGCATGAGGAATAGGATCTGGATCTAATTGATCAAGTGCTTCACTAATTTTTTCACTAGCTAAAACACATTCTTCAATATCAATTCCTCCTGGCTTATCAATAAAAATACGTAAAAACCATTGTTTTCCTTCTTTTACATATTCTACATCAACAAGTTCAAAAGCGCAGGACTGTACTTTATCTTCAATCATTGGATAAACCGCTTTTAATACATGATTCATCTTATCTACCCCTTTATTACCCATATTTATATCATTTCATTAAAAAGAGTGAGCGAAAATCGCTCACTCTTTAACGGTATCATTGTAAAAATCATTATAGCATATTTTTATTATTTCTACAAATATAGTATAATTGATCATTAATAATAAACTATGAATGCAAACATATAAACATAATGAAAGGATTTTGTCATGAAATTTAATACAATAATTATTGGCGGTGGCCCTAGTGGTATGATGGCCGCTATAGCTGCTGCACAGCATCAAAAACACGTTCTACTTATTGAAAAAAATAAACGACTCGGTAAAAAAATGTTAATGACAGGAGGAGGAAGATGTAATGTCACTAATGCTGTACCTGTTGAGGAATTAATTAATCATATTCCAGGCAATGGAAAATTTTTATACAGTACATTTGCTCAATTTAATAATTATGATATTATTGATTTTTTTACTTCACGGAATGTTTGTTTAAAAGAAGAAGATCACGGCAGAATGTTTCCATGTACAGATAAATCCAAAACGATTGTTGATATATTAATCGATGAACTTAACCGATTAAATGTAACTATCTGGTATCAATCAGAAGTCTCTCAATTATGGATTGAGCAACATCAGTTAAAAGGTGTTCGATTAACAGATAATCAGTATATAAAATGCCAAAATGTTATTATAACAACAGGAGGAAAAACATATCCTCATACAGGATCTACTGGAGCAGGTTATCATCTGGCCAAACAAGCAGGTCATACCATTACACCGCTTTATCCTACAGAATCTCCTTTATGTTCTCAAGAAACTTTTATTAAAGAAAAACAACTACAAGGTCTTAGCTTACAAAATATTAAATTATCTGTTATTGATCAGTCTCATAAAGTTCATTCTGAACAATATCTTGATCTTTTATTTACTCACTTTGGTCTATCAGGACCTGCAGCATTAAGATCAAGTATGTTTGTCCAACAATTATTAAAAAAACAAGAAACAGTCACTGTGCTTTTAGATGTCCTTCCTCACCAAACTAAAGAACAATGTATACAATATTTGTTAACACAAAAACAAAATCAACCTAAAAAATCAATAAAAAATGCATTAAAAGGCTATCTCCCAGAGCGCTACTTAATTTTTTTACTTATACAATCTAACATTGATACAGCGTTACCTATCAACCAAGTATCACAAGAACAACTATATAACTTAGCAAATCATATTAAAGACTTTCCTATTCAAATTTCTAACACATGGCCATTAGAACGCTCATTTGTTACAGGTGGAGGTGTTGCTCTTAAAGAAATTAATCCAAAAACATTAGAAAGTAAATTACTACAAGGATTATTTTTTGCAGGAGAAGTCTTAGATATTAATGGTTATACTGGCGGATATAATATTACAGCAGCACTTGCTACAGGATACGTTGCTGGGACTCATAGTAATGACTAGGCCTATTTAAGGTAAAAAAAAGAATCGTTGTTAATCATTGATACATAAAAAAGAATCTTATTTATAAATAAGATTCTTTTTCTTTTTTTTCTAAATAAAATTCAAATCTATGACCTACATAATGACTATTCACCCATTCAAAAGGAATCCCATCTTGAAAATAAGAAATTTGTGATACTTTTAAAATAGCATCATGTTTTTCTATTTCTAAATATTGTGCAAGTTTATCAGAAGCCGTTGTCGCACTGATGGTTTGAATTGCTCTTCCTAATTTTTGTTGTGGATTTTTTTGCAATACTTCATACAGTGACTGAGTAATCTCTTCTTGTGTATAAGAAGCAATAAGATGATAAGGAACACTTGTTACCTCAAAACAAATCGGGATATGATCTGCATAACGAATACGTTCCATACGTAAAATATCTTCAGATCTTAAACATAACTTTGTTTTTTCTAATTCATTCGGTTCTGTTTGATAATAATGAATGGTTTTACTAGAAGGTATTTTCCCTTGAGAACGAATAATTTGGGAAAAACTAACGACACCATCAATATGTTCTTGTACTTTTTGTCTTGCAACAAATGTTCCTGAACCTACTTTACGTTCAATAATACCATCATCTACTAATACTTGAATTGCTTGACGCAGTGTCATACGACTCACATTAAATAACTCAGCAAGTTCTCTTTCAGGGGGTAATTTTTCTCCAACTTGCCATGTTCCAGAGGCTATATCATTTCTAATTTGATCATAAATTTGAATATATCTAGGTATTTTATGATCTACCATAACATCGTTCCTTTTCTAATAAGAATTTTCTTATTTATCATTTGCTTCTAACGATGCGTTTAACATAACAATGTGAATTAATGTATCTACAGCAGCTTCCATAGTTTGAACAGAGATAAATTCAAATCGCCCATGCATATTTTCACCACCTGCAAATAAGTTCGGTGTAGGAATGCCTAAAAATGAAATTTTAGAGCCATCTGTTCCTCCTCGAACCGGTTCAATAATCGGCGTAATCCCAATATGCTTCATTGCTTTTTCTGCTAAATAAACACTGCGCATATCTTTTTCAATAACTTCTCCCATATTATAATACTGATCAGTCATCTCTACTAAAATACGTGGTTCATCATAATGATCATTAATCCATTCAGCATTTTTTAATAATTGTTGTTTGCGTTTATTAAAAGTATCACGATCATGATCTCGAATAATATAATGCATTTGAGCTTCTTCTACCGTGCCTTCTAACTCCATTAAATGATAAAATCCTTCTCGAGCTGTTGTATGCTCTGGAACTTCATTTTGTGGTAATAAATTATGAAAATCAATAGCAATTTGTAATGCATTAATCATAGTATCTTTTGCAGTACCTGGATGTACATTTTTACCTTGAATAGTCACATGGGCATAAGCACCATTAAAAGTTTCATACTGCAATTCACCAATTGGCCCTCCATCAACTGTATAGGCAAAATCAACTGGAAAATCTTTTGGATCAAATAAATCTGCACCACGACCAATCTCTTCATCTGGGCCAAAAGCCACCCAGATTTCTCCATGAGCTACTTCTGGATGATGGATAAAATATTGCAACATTTCAAAAATTTCAACAATCCCTGCTTTATCATCAGCACCTAATAATGTAGTACCATCTGTTGTAATTAAAGTATCCCCTGCATAATTTTTTAATTGAGGAAAATCTTCAACACGAAGACGATAGGTTCCAGCTTCATCTAAAATAATATCAGATATACCGTCATAGTCTTTCACAATTTTTGGCGAAACATGTTCTGATTCAAAATCAGCTGTATCCATATGTGCAATAAAACCAATCTTAGCAACCTCTTGATCAATATTACTTGGCAACATTGCAATTACAAAACCATTTTTTTCATAATAAGTTACATATTCTACACCTAATGCTTTTAAATCCTCAACAAGACGCATCGCAAAATCTGTTTGACATGCTGTAGAAGGTACTGTATCACTTGTTGCATCAGAACGCGTATTTATTGTTACATAATCTAAAAATCTAGAAACTAATGATTCTCTCATAATAAACTCCTCCTTCATATTATTTATTTATCTTTATTGAAAGTAAAAAATGGATTGGTGTCAATTTCAGATATTATAAAATCAGTATCCCAATGCTCTTTTTCTTTCCAAAGATTAAATTTTTGAACAAGTTCTTCTTTAAAAATCGCTTCAATATAATGTCCTGGATCAATGGTAATTAATCCTAAAGACCATAGATCATGAGCTGTATGATAATATACATCACCCGTAATATAGACATCTGCTCCTTTATTCAATGCATCTGGATAAAATTTTTCACCGCTACCTCCACATATTGCAATAGTAGATACTTTTTTATCTAAATCTGAAGCAATATAACGAATTTCTCTTGTTTCTAAGTGTTGATCAATCTTAGATAATAATTCTTTTAATGAGATGGGTGTTTTTAACTGTCCAACACGTCCCAAGCCAAATTCTAGTTTAGGATATGATAAAGGAGTAATTTCAAACTGCCCCTGATAAAGTTGATATTCATTTAAATAACTCAAAATAGCTGATCGCTGATCTTCTAAACATCTACACGTAAATAAAATACCCTCACGTGTAATCAAATGTTGTATTTCTTCTGCTCCTAGATCTTTTAAGTCTTGAATCGAATCCTCTTCTAAAAAACTAGCTACAGGAGTTTGAATATGCTGAAAATAAAGCTCATGAGTTTTATGCAAATAAGTTGTATTTTCAATCTCTAAGCGCTGACATAACCAATCATTTAATCCATCTGGAATAATATCAATATTTGTATGAGCAATATATACAGAAATATTAGCTTGAATTAATGAAAGATACATCTCTGATTGAGGATGTCCTGTAGTAATAGTATCAACAGACTTAAAAATAATAGGATGCTTGGCAATAATTAAATCAACCTGCTTATCAATTGCCTCTTGAACAACTTCTGGTCGAATATCTAAAGTAATAAGTACTTTTTTCACTGGTCGATCTAATGTTCCAATTTGAAGTCCTACTTTATCACCTTTTTCCGCAAAAGATAACGGACAATAAGTTTCAAATCTTTGAATAATCTCTAGCCCTGTTGTCACTACTTTATCACCTCATTAATATGTTTTAAAATATGTTCTAACTGCCTTCTTTTTTGTTCTGTCTCTACTCTTTTTGGTAGTTGATCTAATATATTTTGATAATGTATTTGTTCTTGTTTTCTTTTTTGATAAAATAATTCATCTGGATGTTGCAGTAAATAAGGACCAAATAATAAATCCTTAGCAGTATAAGCCATTGAGATAGAGCTAGGTTCGGCAACAATAATTTCATAAAGATAGCCATCTTCTTCTAATAATTGTTCTTCTAAAATCATATAATTATATTTCATAAGCCATCTTCGAACATATAACTCTCCAACATTAGGTTGAAGAATTAAACGCTCTTTTCCCACAATATGTTGTTGCTCATATCCTTCATGTAAAATACGTCTAATAAGCTTGCCACCCATACCACATATAGTAATACATGTCACTTGATCTTGACTTGGATTAATTACAGATAGTCCATCACCTAAACGAACATCGATAAAAGAAGTTAACCCTTGTTTTTGTACTTCTAACTGTGCTCGTTGAAAAGGTCCTTTTGCTACTTCTCCAGCAATGGCATATTTAATGTTCTGATCTTTGACTAAAGCACAAGGTAAATAGGCATGATCTGAACCAATATCTGCCAATATACTGTCTTTAGGAACATATTCTGCTACACTGGATAATCTTTGTGACAATTTTACCATAACATATCTCCTTTGTTAAAACTCATCTTATCATTTATTGTTCAATATAGACACTTTTTATATGATCTCCAGGAATTTGTGGAGGCA
>JASLFJ010000167.1 GCA_030150665.1 Enterococcaceae bacterium | reverse complement strand
AATTGTGGGTGATTATGATGTTGATGGTGCAACAAGTATCGCCTTAGCGGTTAGAATTTTACGGGAGTTTGGATGTCATCATGTCCGCTATACAGTGCCGCACCGTATCTTAGATGGTTATGGACTTTCAACACCTCTAGTGCGTAAGATTTTACGTAATCCTCCCGATCTACTCATTACGGTGGATAATGGAATCTCCAATATTGATGGCGTTGCGCTTGCCCGTGAAGCGGGAATCGATGTCATTGTTACAGATCACCATCTGCCACCCGAGACGCTTCCTAATGCGAATGCTATTGTGAATCCCAATTTAGTAGGGGATCTCTTCCCGAGTAAAGCATTGGCCGGAGTTGGGGTGATCTTTTATCTTCTCTCTAGTGTTCGTGCAAGATTGCAAAAGATCGGATATTTTGGGGAGAATCCAGCCCCTAAAATGGGGAAATATCTCGATATTGTTGCGCTCGGAACCGTTGCAGACCTAGTGCCACTTGATGCTAATAATCGTAAAATTGCTCAGCAGGGGCTCCTAAGAATGCGCCAAGGCATTACTATTCCCGGCATTGCGGCGTTAATTGAGGTCTCTAGTCGCAATCAAGCGCGCCTTTCAACCAGTGATATTGGGTTTGGAATTGCGCCGCTACTCAATGCTGCAGGTCGACTCGATAATATGCAGGTAGGAATTGAGCTTCTTCTAACCGAAAGCCCAGAAGAGGCTCGAGCCATTGCGCAGGAGCTCTTTAGTATGAATGAGGAGCGTAAGCGGATCGAGCAGGAGATGCGTGAAACGGCTGATTTTATCCTCAACGAGATCTCGTTAGATGATCAAACATTGCCACTTTCGATCTGTCTCTATGATCAATCTTGGCATCAAGGAATCACCGGGATAGTTGCTTCTCGTATTAAAGAGCAATATTATCGTCCCACTTTTATCTTCGCTTATGATAATGAGGGATTAGTCAAAGGATCAGGGCGCTCTATTCGGGGGATTCATCTTCGAGATTTGATAAGTAATGTGGCGCGAGATAATCCTGGCTTGATTGTTACTTTTGGGGGGCATGCAATGGCGGCAGGACTCTCTTTAATGGAGGAGAATATCCCCCATTTCCAGAAGGCGATGGAAGAGGAGATCGAGCGCTTTTTATCGCAGAATGGAGAGGATCAAGAGGCGCTTTTGAGTCAAAAGATCTACAGTGATGGACCACTACCACCGACGGCTTTCAATCTGCACTTTGCCGATGAGATTAAGTTAGCATTCCCATGGGGACAGCAATTTCCTGAACCGATCTTTGATGATCGCTTTGAAGTGCTCGATTATCGTATTCTTAAGGGGGCTCACCTAAAATTTACGCTAAGAGCGCCGGAAAATGGGGAGACTTTTGAGGCAATGGCCTTCTTCCAAGCGCATCAATTAGTGGATCATGTTGGGGAGATTCATTGTGCATTTAAGCTCGACATTAATGAGTGGCGAGGGAATCGTAATTTACAGTTGATTATCGATTACTTTACGCCGGTGGCTTAATAGATTCATGCGTATTTTTTTAAAGGCTTGGCACAAATGACTTTAAGGATATTTTGAGTATTTAAGATAGAGGAGGGCGCATAATCTGTCAGAAGTGAACTAACTTTATACTACTTTGATTAGTATAGAGGTGTTTATGCAACAGATCACATTCGTATTAGAGTTAAATTTACGATGGTATTTCCTACTATTGAATCAGGGCTTATCAGATTGGCGTGATAGGCATCACTTTTTTCGATGGTTTTTGTCCTCTGTTTTACTATTTTTCTTATTGTTATTGACCTTGATGTCGGCAAATGCTGTCCCACTACAACATGGGAAGAGTTTAACACCTAGTATATTAGATGGAATGATTGTACAGGAGTATTTTGTCAGTGAAAAGCTCGATGGTATCCGTGGCTATTGGAATGGAGAGCAATTGTTCTCTCGACAAGGATATGAGATCGTTGCACCAAAATGGTTTACAGAGCATCTTGGAGCTACCCCTTTAGATGGGGAATTGTGGTTAGGGCGAGAAACTTTCCAAGAGATCTCTGCTTTGATCGCCCGTGCAGATCGGGAGGATCCGCTCTGGAATAGGGTGACTTATCAAATTTTTGATCTACCGGGAGAGCAAGGTCCCTTTCGTGATCGCGTTGCCAAGATGGCGCAATATCTCGCCCTTTTAGCGGAGAAAAATCCCCATATCGCAATGATTCCTCAAATACGAGTGAACTCTAAAGGAGCGCTTAAAAGAGAGTTAGATAGGGTAGTTTCGCTAGGGGGAGAGGGTTTGATGCTCCATCATCAAGATGCTTTTTATCAACCCTATATTCGCCACGGTCAGCTTCTGAAGATGAAAAAAATAGAAGAGGATTGTGCGATGGTGATCGGTTACACTCCAGGGAAGGGTAAGTATCGGGGCATGGTAGGTGCTTTGCGCGTTAAAAATGTTATTGAAGGGGAGACGAAGTATTTCAAAATCGGCTCCGGTTTGAAGGATCACGATCGGCAATCACCACCAGAGATTGGGCAGTGGATTCGTTATCGCCATAATGGATTTACCGATCGAAA
>JASLFJ010000125.1 GCA_030150665.1 Enterococcaceae bacterium | reverse complement strand
CCAGCAATAGTTAACATATTAGCAACTAATTTTGCAGTAATCGGCTCTCTAGCTCGTGCTTTTCGATCTTGTCTTGCATATCCATAATAAGGAATTACAACATTAATCGTTTTAGCACTTGCACGTTTTAACGCATCTACCATAATCAATAGTTCCATTAAATTATCATTTACAGGACTACTTGTTGATTGAATAATATAAACATGCGAACCTCTTATACTTTCTTCAATGTTAATTTGAATTTCGCCATCACTAAATTTATTCACTGTACATTTACCTAACTCAACACCAACAGCTGCTGCAATTTTTTCAGCAAGAGGACGATTAGAATTTAATGCAAAAATTTTTAAACGCGGGTCTGAATAATGATTGGACATGACAACCTCCCAGTATTTTATTGTTCATCATAATACTAGCATGTTATATACAGAAATCAAGTATCTTTTAACAAATGTTTCATTTTTTTCGCATAACCTACTTTATTTTCTTGCTTCGCTCTAGCAATTGCAAGAGTACTACTTGGCACATCTTTGTTAATTGTAGAACCTGCAGCAATAAAACTTCCTTCTCCAACGGTCACTGGTGCAATCAAATTAGTATTGCAACCAATAAATGCATGGTCTCCGACATGGGTTGGATATTTATCTTTACCATCATAATTAACAAAAACAGTGCCGCATCCTACATTAATATCTTTACCTAAAACCGCATCACCAACATAAGTTAAATGACTTACCTTAGTCGCATTTCCTAATTTAGAATTTTTAATTTCTACAAAATTTCCAATATGTACATGTTCATCTAATTCTGTTCCAGGACGTAATCTGCTCATTGGTCCTACATCTGTATATGTTTTTACATAGGACTTTTCTAATACCGAAGATTTAATCACAACATGATCTTCTAATGTGCTATCTTCTATACAACTTTGCGTACCAATAAAACAATCTTCCCCAATACTACTATTACCTTTAAGCATCACAAAAGGCTCTATAACTGTATCTTGTCCAATAGTAACATCAGGCTCAATATAAATGGTATCAGGTTGAATCAACGTAACTCCTTGTTGCATATGCTTTAAACGAATCTTTTGTAATAACCAATCTGTTGCTTGAGCTAAAGCAACACGATCATTAATTCCTAAAGATTCTTGAACATCTTCCATCATATAAGCAGCAACATGTTGGTCACTGCGATATAAAATATCCACAATATCTGTTAAATAATACTCGTGTTGTTGATTATTCGTTGTAATCTGATTTAAAGAGCGATACAATTCCACATTATCAAAACAGTATGTCCCTGTATTAATCTCTTTAATATTACGCTCCATATCTGTTGCATCCTTTTCCTCAACAATTTGACATACATGCTGATGTTGATCACGAACAATACGTCCATACCCATAAGGTTGCTCTTGATATGCTGTAAGAATCGTAGCTTTTGCTTGTTCTGTTTGATGCGTTTGAATTAATGTTTTTAACGTATCTGTTGTAATCAACGGGGTATCTCCACAAATAACTAATGTCGTACCCGACTGATTGCCTAACTGCTCGCTAGCCACTTTAACAGCATGACCTGTACCTAACTGTTCTGCTTGATACACATATTCTGATTCTGAACCTAAATAGTCCATGACATCCTCAGCCCCATGACCTACTACAGTAATGATCTTTTTAGGATTTAACGAACTCACATGATCAATAATATAGCGAATCATAGGTTTGCCTAATAAAGGATGTAGCACCTTATGATACTTAGACTTCATACGCGTACCTTTTCCGGCTGCTAAAATAATAACATACAAATCTTCCATACTAAACTAGCTCCTTAATCTACATGGATTTAAATAATACTTATGCTTTTAGATCTTTACTTTGAAATAAAGAACCTAAAGAAACTGCTATTTTTTTATTCGGTACATCAATTTGATCAATCGACAATAATGAATGATAATTCATTGCTTCTCTTTTATCAGAAGAAAATGCACCTTCTACAAATATAATACTATCAATTAATGTTGAGTCAAATTCTTTGACAAGAGATTGTACTCCTTCTAAGGTTCCCCCACCACGAACAAAGTCATCAACAAATAAAACTCTAGATCCTTTTTTTAAACTGCGTTTAGAAAGTTCCATTTTCTGTACACGACTTGAAGATCCTGAAGCATAATTAACACTTACCGTAGGCCCTTCAGTAATTTTTGAATCTCTCCTTACCATAATAAAAGGAATTCCCAGTTCATAAGAAACAGCTTGTGCTAAAGGTATGCCTTTAGCAGCAACCGTCATAATAATATTAATTTCTGCACAGGCATAATAGGCAGCAATAATTTTCCCAATCATTTTAATATGTTGAGGATATCCTAAAATATCAGATAAATAAATATAGCCCCCAGGTAAAAGTCTTTCTTCATTAGATAAAATTTCACTGAGTTCAATCATAGATTGTTGTGCTAGTTGCTCTTCAATATAAGGAAAATACTGTACACCACCAGCAGCACCTGTATGTGTTTTAATTTTACCAATGGAACGGTCCTTAAAAATACGTTTTAACAAACTAATATCTTCGCTAATTGATGATTTCGCTGTCTCATAACGTTCTGTAAAATATCGATATGGAAATAATTTACAAGGATGTGTTGTTAATTGATACGTCATATCCACTAATCGTTCACTACGCTTACTTTTCATATCTTCACCCTTCATTTAATTACTATACATTATTATATCATACTTTAAACCCAAACAAAAAATAGGGTAGCTGTGACTACCCTATCATACAATACTCTTATAATTTATAAAAGAATAAAATATTAATCATTTAAATTTTCTAAATAATGATATGCTGACTGGCTTGCAATACTTCCATCAGAAACTGCAGTCACAATTTGTCTTAATACAGTATCACGAATATCTCCTATAGCAAAAATCCCAGGTACTTTAGTCATCATTCGCTCATCGGTTTCAATCCATCCTTCTTCATTAGTTATACCTAATGCTTTAAATGGCTCACTATGAGGTAATAATCCTACATAAATAAAGACTCCTTCAACAGCTAATTCAATTTCTTCTGTATGATCTTTAGTACTTCTTAACTTCAATGTTTGTACTTTTTCTTCACCGCAAATTTCAACAGGAATATAACTCCATTTAAATGTAATCTTATCATTTTGAAATGCACGCTCTTGAAGAATTTTTTGTGCTCTTAATTCATCTCTTCTGTGAACCACAATAACTTCTTTAGCAAAATTTGTTAAATAAATCGCTTCTTCAATAGCAGAGTCACCGCCACCAATAACTGCTACCACTTTATCTTTAAAGAAAGCACCATCACATACTGCACAATAAGAAACGCCATAACCACTATAACGATCTTCACCAGGAATATTTAACTTCTTATGATCACATCCTGCACCAATGATGACTGTTTTTCCAGAATACAC
>JASLFJ010000098.1 GCA_030150665.1 Enterococcaceae bacterium | reverse complement strand
TGATGAAGGAGATTTAGTGGCAATTAATGCCAATTTTGCAACCAATATTGGTCTTATTCCAGATCAAGATGCTTTAATATTAGAACCTAAAGATTCTCCGTATGCCAATATTATTGCTGTTCGATCAGAAGATAAAGATCGACCACAAATTAAAGCATTAATCGATGCATTACAAGATAAAGAAGTACAGGATTGGATGGTTGATTATTTTAATGGGGTTGTTTATCCTGCTAGTAATTAGTTTGAGGTGTTTCTAGACATAGTTCTTTAAGAATAATAGAAGCTGTTTCTTCAATAGATCGATTAGCAACATTGATTTCAATACAACCTAACTTTTGATAAAGGTCATGGGCATATTTAAGTTCTTTTTCAATTTTTTCTAAACTAGAGTACGGTGTTTCAGGATCTAAACCATAAGCAATCATTCTTTCGCTACGAATTTGTTTTAATATATAGGGATCATTTGTTAATCCAACAAGTTTATTTTTAGGGACCTTCCATAATTCTTTAGGCAGTGGAGACTCTGGAATCAGGGGTAAATTCGCTACTTTAAAATTTTTATTGGCTAAAAATAAGCTAAGAGGTGTTTTAGAGGTTCTTGAAATTCCTAAAAGAACAATATCTGCTTTAAGAAGACCTGAAGGATCTTTACCATCATCATATCTTACTGCAAACTCCATAGCATCAATACGATTAAAATAATTTTTATTTAAAGAATGGATAGCTCCCGGTGCCCTTTGAGGAGTTTGATGTGTTCTTGAAGCGATTTCTTGAATTAATCGACCTAATAAATCTAGTGCAAATAAGTTATGTTGATCACAATAATTTTTTAAATACTCTACAAGTTCGGTATCTACTAATGTATATAATATAAGTGCATTGTCTTGTTTAGCTTCTTTGAGAGTTTCTTGTAACATCGTTAAGCTGCTTATAAAATTCTTTTTGTATTTTTTAAATTGAACATTTGGAAACTGTACCATAGCAGCTTGAGCTAGATTATTTGCTGTTTCTCCTACAGAATCAGAGATAATGTAAATAGGAATGATTGTATTTTGAGACATATATAGAACTCCTTTTTATTTTTGATATACGATTATTATATCATGGATCATGATTTATTCTGATGGAATGTATGATATTTTAATGGTTATAGCACTTAGATATGAGTTATCTTCAAATAATAGTTGACGAATAAAATTCAGTTAGTTATAATTACTAAGGACAGTTTTTTATTTCATTGAATCATGAAGTAGTGAAAAACGGTTACTTTTTTAGCTCGGAGGGAGGGGAATTTAAATGTCAAAAACAGTCGTTCGTAAAAACGAGTCTCTTGATGATGCTCTTCGTCGCTTCAAACGTTCCGTTTCAAAAACTGGTACTTTGCAAGAATACCGCAAACGTGAGTTTTATGAGAAGCCAAGCGTGAAGCGCAAAAAGAAATCAGAAGCAGCAAGAAAACGTAAGAAGTTTTAATCATAATTCTGCTTTGCGTGCTTGACTTATTTTATAGATACATAATAAGAGAGTTACACAAAGTATATCCTTGATTAAACAAAAAAAGAACAGAGAATATTCTCTGTTCTTTTTTATTTTTTCTTTGGTTCATCTTCATCCATTTTTAATACAGCCATGAAGGCTTCTTGAGGAACTTCAACAGATCCGATTTGTTTCATACGTTTTTTCCCTTCTTTTTGTTTTTCAAGAAGTTTACGTTTTCGAGATACGTCACCACCATAACATTTTGCAAGTACATTTTTACGCAATGCTTTAATATCAGATCGAGCGACAATTTTATGGCCAATTGCAGCCTGAATGGGTACTTCAAACTGTTGTCTTGGGATGAGTTGTTTTAATTTTTCAACAATTGCTTTCCCACGTTCATAAGCAAAGTCACGATGGACGATAAAGCTTAAAGCATCAACTTTTTCACCATTAAGTAAAATATCCATTTTCACAAGACGACTTGGACGATATCCTACTAATTCATAATCTAAAGAAGCATAGCCTTTAGTACTAGATTTTAATTTATCAAAAAAATCAAAGACAATTTCTGATAAGGGAATATCATAAATAACGTTAACACGATATTCATCTAGATAGTCCATCGTGATAAAATCTCCTCGTTTTCTTTGAGAAATTTCCATAACCGCACCAACATAGTCATTAGGTACCATAATAGTTGCTCGAACATAAGGTTCTTCAACATTATCAATAACGCCTTGTTCTGGAAATTCTGCGGGGTTATCGACAATCAGTTGTGAGCCATCGGTTAAATTAACATGATAAATTACAGAAGGTGCTGTTGTAATGAGTTCTAAATTAAATTCACGCTCTAATCGTTCTTGAACAACATCCATATGTAGCAGTCCTAAAAAGCCACATCGAAAACCAAAACCTAATGCTTGAGATGTTTCAGGTTCAAACTGTAGTGCAGAATCATTTAATTGTAATTTTTCTAATGCTTCTCTTAAGTCATTATATCTTGCGGTATCTATTGGATATAGACCACAGTAGACCATTGGATTCATTTTTCTATAACCAGGCAAAGCTTCTTCAGCAGGATTATTTGCTAAAGTGATCGTATCTCCAACGTGGGTATCTTGTACACTTTTAATGCTAGCAGTTAAATAACCTACATCACCAACCATTAAAAAGTCTCTTTGTACCGGTTTAGGAGAAAATACGCCAACTTCGGTAACTTCAAAAGTTTTGCCATTACTCATCAGTTGAATTTTATCTCCTGGTTTTACAATTCCATCAACAATACGAATATTTAAAACAACTCCGCGATAGCTATCATAAATAGAATCAAAAATAAGTGCCTTAAGAGGTGCATTAAGATCTCCTTGAGGTTCTGGGACATAGGTAACAATTTGTTCTAATATTTCAGAAATTCCAATACCTGTTTTCGCACTCGCTAAAACAGCTTCACTAGCATCAATACCAATTACATCTTCAATTTCTTGACGCACACGTTCTGGATCAGCAGCAGGAAGATCAATTTTATTAATGACAGGAATAATTTCTAAGTCATTATCTAGTGCTAAATAAACATTAGCCAGTGTTTGGGCCTCAATGCCTTGCGCTGCATCAACCACTAAAATAGCGCCTTCACAAGCTGCTAAACTTCTAGAAACTTCATAAGTAAAATCGACATGACCAGGAGTATCAATGAGGTGGAAAATATATTCCTCTCCATCTTGAGCTTGATATGTTAATTCTACTGCGTTTAATTTAATGGTGATCCCACGTTCACGTTCTAGATCCATAGAGTCAAGCAATTGTTCTTGCATTTCTCTAGAAGATACAGTTTCTGTTTGTTCTAAGATACGATCCGCAAGTGTAGATTTTCCATGATCAATATGTGCAATAATTGAAAAGTTTCTAATTTTTTTCTGGCGTTTTAAAAGTTCTTCTGTATTCAAAAATAGATCCTCGCTTTCTGTAAGCTATTCATTTTCTTTATAGATTATAACAAATATTAATTTATAAAGAAACTACAAAAAAATTATCTGTTATATAAAAGAATAACAATAATAAAAACTGTACTAATACAATTATTAAAAAAGATGGTAATATACGTTACATTGTGAAAAAAATTCATATTAATATAATAATTGTTATTATTATAGATGCTTTCATATCAATGATTATAACTGTTTAAAAAAATATAAAAAACATAGATAAAAATCCTTGTGAAATTTTTAAAATGTGTTATACTATGATTATGAAATCTGTTACATAAACTTTAGGAGGATAAATCATGGAAGAAAGAAATCAAAAACAATGGGCTGGATTTAAAGGAACTAAATGGCGTGAGCATATTGATGTACGTGATTTTATTCAAAATAACTATACAGAATATCGTGGAGATGACTCATTTTTAGCAGGACCTACTGAAGCAACAAATAAGTTATGGGAAGAGCTACAAGCGTTAAATGAAATTCAATTTGAGCGTAACGGTGTTTATGATATGGATACAGATATCGTATCAACAATCACTTCTCATGAGCCAGGTTATTTAAATAAAGATTTAGAAAAAATTGTAGGGTTACAAACAGATGTTCCATTAAAACAAGCATTTATGCCATTTGGTGGAATTAATATGGCAAATAGTGCATTAAAAAGCAATGGATACACTCCTAATGAAGAATTAACAAAAATTTTTACAGAATGGCGTAAAACACATAACCAAGGTGTGTTTGATGCTTATACTAAAGAAATGAGAGCAGCTCGTCGTAATAAAATTATTACAGGATTACCAGATGCTTATGGACGTGGACGTATTATTGGAGACTATCGTCGTGTTGCGTTATACGGTATTGATTTCTTAATGGAGAAAAAATTAGAAGATCACGATAATATTGGTTACCGTACAATGAGTGAAGAAGTAATTCGCCTTCGTGAAGAAGTTTCAATGCAGTACCGTGCATTAAAACAAATGAAAGAAATGGCAGCTTCTTACGGATATGATATTTCTCGTCCTGCAGAAAATGCACAAGAAGCAGTACAATGGTTATACTTTGGATATTTAGCAGCGATTAAAGATCAAAACGGAGCTGCAATGAGTATTGGGCGTATTTCTGCATTCTTAGATATTTATATTCAACGTGATTTAGATAATGGAACGTTAACAGAAGTAGAAGCTCAAGAGTTAATTGATCATTTAATTATGAAATTACGTATGGTTAAATTTGCACGTACTCCTGAATATAACCAACTATTCAGTGGATATCCAATTTGGGCAACATTATCTATTGCTGGAATGGGCTTAGATGGACGTTCATTAGTGACTAAAACTGACTTCCGTATTTTACATACATTAACAAATATGGGTCCTGCTCCAGAGCCAAACTTAACTGTATTATACTCACAACATCTACCAGAAGGATTCCGTACTTATGCAAGTAAAATTGCGATTGAAAGTTCTTCTATCCAATTTGAAAATGATAACTTGTTACGTGAAAAATGGGGTTCTGATGATTGTGCGATTGCATGTTGTGTATCTGCAACAGTTGTTGGTAAAGATATGCAGTTCTTCGGGGCTCGTGCAAACTTAGCGAAAGCAGTACTTTATGCCATCAATGGTGGTGTAGATGAAGTTACAGGAGCACAAGTATCTCCAGCATATCGTCCAATTACCTCTGAATATATTGAGTACGATGAGTTTATTGAAAATTATAAACAAATCATGAATTGGTTAGCAGAACTTTATGTAAATACATTAAATGTTATTCATTATATGCATGATAAATATTCTTATGAAGCAGCAGAACTTGCACTTATGGATACGGATTTAAAACGTACATTTGCAACTGGAATTGCAGGCATTTCTCATGCTGCAGATAGTTTATCAGCTATTAAATATGCAAAAGTTCGTGCAATCCGTGATGAATCAGGACGTGTTGTTGACTTTGAAACAGAAGGAGAATTCCCTAAATATGGTAACGATGATGATCGTGTAGATGAAATTGTGGATTGGATCTTAGAATACTTCATGACACAAATTCGTCGTCATAAAACATATCGTAACTCTACACCTACAACTTCATTATTAACTATTACTTCAAATGTTGTTTATGGTAAAAGCACAGGAAATCTTCCTGATGGACGTAAAGCAGGTCAACCATTAGCACCAGGAGCAAACCCAAGTTATAATGCTGAACAAAGTGGATTATTATCAAGTCTAAACTCAACTGCTAAAATTAATTATGGCTTTGCTCAAGATGGTATTTCTAATACACAAACCATTAATCCAAGCGGATTAGGTAAAGATGAACAAACACGTATTGATAACTTACGAAATATTATGGATGGATATTTTGCTAAAGGAGCATATCATTTAAATGTTAACGTATTTGATAATGAATTATTAAAAGATGCAATGGAAAATCCGAAAAAATATCCTAACTTAACAATTCGTGTATCAGGATATGCAGTAAAATTTGTTGACTTAACACGTGAACAACAATTAGATGTATTAATGCGTACATCTCATGATCGTATGTAATTTTGACTGAGTGATATTAAGTTTGATATACTAACATCCCCAAGAAATTTATTTTCTTGGGGATTCGTTTATAAAGGAAGGTTATTTATGACTGAAGAGAAAATATTAGGTCGCATTCATTCGACTGAGAGTTTAGGATCGGTTGATGGTCCAGGCGTTCGTTTTATTATTTTTTTACAAGGATGTCGTATGCGTTGTCAATTTTGCCATAATCCAGACACATGGAAAATGGATGGTGGTGTATTAAAAACAGCAGATGAGTTATTAGATGAAGCAATGAGATATCAAGCTTATTGGGGAGCAGAAGGTGGGATTACTGTAAGTGGTGGAGAACCTTTAATTCAAATAGAGTTTTTACTTGATTTATTTAAAAAAGCAAAAGTTCAAGGCATTCATACAACACTTGATACATGCGGGAAGCCATTTACTTATGAAGAACCTTTTTTTAGTCAGTTTAAAGAACTTTTAACTTATACAGACCTTATTTTGCTTGATTTAAAACATATTAATAATGAAGCGCATAAAGAACTAACACAACAGAGTAACACAAATATTTTAGAAATGGCTCAATTTTTATCTGAAGTAGGTCAACCAGTTTGGATTAGACATGTCTTAATTCCAGGAATTACAGATCAGGATCATTATTTAAAAGAGCTTAGAGTGTTTATTGATACTTTAGATAATGTAGAAAAAGTTGAAGTATTACCATATCATACAATGGGTGTTTATAAATGG
>JASLFJ010000036.1 GCA_030150665.1 Enterococcaceae bacterium | reverse complement strand
GTATATTGAATTGGCAACTTACGTTCTGCTTGTTGGAAGAATGTTACCAATGTCACAATAATTAAAATCGCAATCAATAATATAATAATAAATACGATTGAGCGACCTAATTCAGAGGGCTCAATACGCACAAAATAATCTTTATAGATTTCCTTAACACTGCTTGGCAAGCGAGAGATAATTCCTGCAAAAATAATCATAGAAACACCGTTTCCAATCCCTTTTTCAGTAATTTGTTCTCCCATCCATGTTACAAACATTGTTCCAGCAGTAAGGATCAACCCAATACTGATAATAGTTTTTGCATCAGGTGTCTTTACAAAATCAAATTGCGCAAAATGATTAAATCCCATTGTAATACCAATAGACTGAATAAAGCCTAATACTAAAGCAAACCAACGAGTAGCTTGATTTAAATGGCGTCTTCCAACTTCACCTTGTTTAGACCATTCAACAAACTTAGGAACAATATCCATTTGTAACAATTGTACAATAATGGAGGCAGTGATATATGGAGAAACTCCCATCGCAAAAATAGAGAAATTTTCCATAGCACTACCACTGACAATATTTAACATATTAAATATCGGCATTTGTTTTAAGGTCACTAGCTTATTGGCATCGACTCCAGGAACGGTAATATGAGCACCTAGACGAAAAACAAACAGAATGAAGAGGGTAAAGTAAATTTTTGAACGAATGTTCTTTTCTTTAAATGCCTGCCTTAACAGTTTAAGCATTAAATCACCTCAACGGTTCCGCCAGCTGCTTCAATTGCTTCTTGTGCTGATTTTGAGAATTTCGCTGCTTGAACAGTTAATTTTCTCTCTAATGTTCCATTTCCTAACACTTTGATTCCTGATTTTTCATTTTTAATAATACCAGTTTCTTTTAATAAAGCAGGAGTAACTACTGTATTATCTTCAAAACGATTTAATGTATCTAAATTAATAATCGCATATTCTTTACGATTCATATTTGTAAAACCACGTTTTGGTAAACGTTGGAATAATGGTGTTTGTCCTCCCTCAAATCCGAGACGAACGCCACCACCAGAACGTGCTTTTTGCCCTTTTTGTCCACGTCCAGCAGTTTTTCCATTTCCAGATGATGTTCCACGACCTACACGATTACGTACATGTCTTGATCCTGCTGCAGGTTTCAACTCATGAAGTTTCATTCTTCGGCACCTCCTTGATTTACTTTATATCTTATCTAAACTTTAATATCTATTAAACTTCCTCAACACTAACTAGGTGAGATACAGTTTTAATCATGCCTTGGATTGCAGGATTATTTTCTTTTATAACAGAAGTATTTAGCTTTCCTAATCCTAATGCTTTAACTGTATCACGTTGATTTTGAGGACGTCCAATTAAACTACGTTTTAATGTAATTTTTACTTGACTCATTTTCTATGTCCTCCTTATCCTAAACGCTCAACAGGAATGCCACGTAATTCAGCAACTTCTTCTGCACGTTTTAATTGTTGTAAACCTTCAATAGTCGCACGCACCATATTAATTGGTGTATTTGACCCTAAAGATTTACTTGTAATATCAGCAATTCCTGCTAACTCTAATACGGCACGAACTGGCCCACCAGCTGCAACTCCTGAACCGGCAACTGCAGGTTTCATTAAGATACGTCCTCCTCCGAAGTGTCCAATAACTTCATGAGGAATCGTAGAGCCAACCATTGGTACTTCGATTAAGTTTTTCTTAGCATTTTCAATCGCTTTGCGGATTGCTTCAGGTACTTCTTGTGCTTTTCCTGTTCCAAATCCAACGTGACCATTTTTATCACCGACAACTACAAGCGCAGCAAAACGTAAACGACGTCCACCTTTTACTACTTTTGTAACACGATTAATGGCTACAACGCGATCTTCTAAATCCAAATATCTCGGATCAATGTATGTCATGAGTGTTTCTCCTCCTTTTCTTAAAAGTCTAATCCATGTTCACGAGCAGCATCTGCTAACGCAGCAACACGTCCATGATATAAGTATCCGCCACGATCAAAAACAACACGCTCAATACCCTTAGCTTTAGCACGTTCAGCAATTAAACGTCCCACAGCTGTTGCCTGTTCTGTTTTTGTTCCTTCTGGGATTTCTTTATCTAAAGCAGAGGCACTGACTAGCGTCACACCCGCTACGTCATCAATAATTTGAGCGTAGATGTTTTTATTTGAACGATAAATATTTAAGCGTGGGCACTCAGCAGTACCAGAGATTTTCGCACGTACGCGACGATGACGCTTTTGGCGCACTTTATTTTTATCTGGTTTTGTAATCACAGTTTTCACCTCTTATTATTTTATAAGGGAAGTAAATAATCTCAACGATTACTTCCCTGTTTTACCTTCTTTACGACGAACATGTTCATCTGCATAGCGAATTCCTTTACCTTTGTAAGGCTCTGGCGGACGAACGCCACGGATATTAGCTGCAAATTCTCCAACATGTTGTTTATTTGCACCTTTAATTACTACTTGTGTATTCGATGGTACTTCAATCTCAATACCTTCTGGTGCATCCATTTCTACTGGATGAGAATATCCAACATTTAATACAAGTTTTTTACCTTGCAATTGTGCACGATATCCAACCCCGATTAATTCTAATGTTTTAGAAAAACCTTGGCTAACACCAAGTACCATGTTATTGAAATTAGCACGCATTGTTCCATGTAATGCACGATTTTCTTTACTATCATCAGGACGTGTAAATGTTACTTCATTACCGTCAATATGCATCGTGATATTTGGAACAAAAGTACGTGTTAATTCTCCTTTTGGTCCTTTAACAGTTACATCTAACCCATCTTGTGTTACTGTTACACCTTCTGGTAAAATTACTGGTTTATTCCCAATACGACTCACTTCAAGCCACCTCCTTGCGTTTTATAAAAGATTACCAAACGTATGCGATAACCTCTCCACCAATATTTCTTTCTCTAGCTTCTTTATCTGTAATTACACCTTCTGATGTAGATAAAATCGCAATTCCTAAACCATTTAATACTTTAGGTACTTCATCAGCTTTAACATAAGCACGTAATCCTGGTTTTGAAATACGTTTTAAGTTGGTAATTACACGCTCTTCATTTTTACCATATTTTAAGAATACACGAATGATACCTTGCTTATCATCTTCAATATATTCTACATCGCGTACAAAACCTTCACGTTTTAAAATTTCAGCGATGTCACGTTTCATTTTAGATGCAGGAACTTCTAACGATTCATGTTTTACCATATTCGCATTACGAATACGTGTTAGAAAATCCGCAATAGGATCTGTCATGACCATTTGCATTTACCTCCTTTTTTAATTAAT
The DNA here is from genome assembly GCA_030150665.1 of Enterococcaceae bacterium. Taxonomy (GTDB): domain Bacteria; phylum Bacillota; class Bacilli; order Lactobacillales; family Catellicoccaceae; genus JASLFJ01. Next base: position 8,664 of record JASLFJ010000036.1, on the reverse strand, counting down.
ATTTACCAGCTAGCTTTCTTCACGCCGGGAATTTGTCCTTTATAGGCAAGTTCACGGAAGCAAATACGGCAAAGTTTAAATTTACGATACACTGAATGTGGACGTCCACAACGCTCACAACGTGTGTACTCTTGTACTGCAAATTTAGCTGGACGTTTGTTTTTAGCAATCATTGATTTTTTAGCCAAGTAGTTCGCCTCCTTTTATTATTTTTGGAATGGCATGCCAAGTTGTGCCAATAATTCACGTGCTTCTTCATCTGAATTTGCTGTTGTAACAATTACAATATCCATACCACGTACTTTATCTACTAAATCATAATCCACTTCAGGGAAGATTAATTGTTCACGAATACCTAATGTATAATTTCCACGACCATCAAAGGCTTTTTTACTTACTCCATGGAAATCACGTACACGTGGTAAAGCAACAGTAACTAATTTATCTAAAAATTCATACATACGTTCTCCACGTAATGTTACTTTACATCCAATAGGCATTCCTTCACGTAAGCGAAATCCTGCAATTGATTTCTTAGCTTTTGTAATCATTGGTTTTTGTCCAGAAATTAATGTTAATTCCTCAACCGCTTTATCTAAATTTTTTGCATTAGAAACTGCATCACCAACACCCATATTAATGACAATTTTTTCTACTTTTGGTGTTTGCATTACAGATGTATAATCAAATTTTTCCATTAATGAAGGTGTTACTTCGTTAATATATTTTTCTTTTAAACGATTCACTTTGAAGTGGCCTCCTTTCTTACTTAATAATTTCTCCAGATTTTTTAGAGACACGTACTTTTTTACCATCAATAACTTGATGTGAGATACGTGTTGCTTCACCAGTTTTCGGATCAATTAATTGCACATTTGATACATGAATTGGTGCCTCTATTTCTAAAATACCACCTTGTGGTGCCATTGCACTTGGTTTTTGATGTTTTTTAACCATATTAATACCTTCAACAACAATACGGTCTTTTTTAGGAAAAGCTTTTAACACGATTCCCTCTTTACCTTTATCTTTTCCAGAAATTACTTTAACTTTGTCACCTTTTTTAATATACATAAGTCTCTCGCACCTCCTTGACCTTGAACATAATTTTTTATAATACTTCTGGTGCTAATGATACAATTTTCATAAAGTTGTTTTCACGTAATTCACGAGCTACAGGTCCAAAGATACGTGTTCCACGTGGACTTTTATCATCACGAATAATCACACATGCGTTCTCATCAAATTTGATATAAGAACCATCTGCGCGACGTGCTCCTGATTTTGTACGTACAATTACAGCTTTAACAACTTCACCTTTCTTAACAACTCCACCAGGTGTTGCTTGTTTTACTGTACAAACAATCACATCTCCAATGTTTGCTGTCTTACGTCCAGAACCACCCAATACTTTAATGGTTAACACTTCACGTGCTCCAGAGTTATCAGCTACTTTTAAACGTGTCTCTTGTTGGATCATTGGATTATCCTCCCTTCAGATCTGCTTATTTTATATCAATTAAATAATAACAGCTTCTTCTACTACTTCAACTAAGCGGAAGCGTTTAGTTGCAGATAACGGACGTGTTTCCATAATTTTTACGATATCGCCTGTTTTTGCAACATTATTTTCATCATGTACTTTATATTTTTTAGAATAGTTTACACGTTTGCCATAAATTTTATGTGTTTTCTTTGTTTCAACAACAACAGTAATTGTTTTGTCCATTTTGTCTGAAACAACACGGCCTTGGTATACTTTACGTTGATTTCTTTCTGTTGACATACGTCATATGGCCTCCTTCCAAGATTATTTTTCTTGTTCACGTAAAACAGTTTTAATACGGGCAATCGATTTACGTACTTCTTTAATACGTGCTGTATTTTCTAACTGTCCAGTTGCTAATTGGAATCGTAAATTAAACAATTCTTCTTTAAATTCTTTTTCTTTTTCGATCATTTCGGTAGTGGATAATGCTCTAATATCTTTAACCTTCATTCGATTCACCACCCATTTCCTCACGTTTTACAATTTTACATTTAACAGGTAATTTATGAGATGCTAAACGTAATGCTTCACGAGCTACTTCTTCAGGAACTCCTGCTACTTCAAACATCACTTTTCCACGTTTTACAGGTGCAACCCATCCTTCAGGTGCCCCTTTCCCTTTACCCATACGTACGCCGATAGCTTTACTTGTATATGATTTATGAGGGAAAATTTTAATCCATACTTTCCCGCCACGTTTCATATAACGCGTCATCGCAATACGGGCTGCTTCAATTTGACGGTTAGTAATCCAATGAGATTCTACAGCTTGTAAACCCCATTCACCGAATGTTACTTCTTTTCCGCCTTTAGCTTCTCCGCGCATTTTTCCACGGAATTCACGACGGTGTTTCACACGTTTAGGTACTAACATGTTTATTTCCCTCCTTTCTCAGTGTTCTTTTTTTCAGGTAAGATCTCTCCACGATAGATCCACACTTTAACTCCTAATTTTCCATAAGTTGTATCTGCTTCTTCCCATGCATAATCAATATCTGCACGTAACGTATGTAATGGAACTGTTCCTTCTGAATATCCTTCAGAACGAGCAATATCAGCACCATTTAAACGACCAGAAACCTGAGTTTTAATTCCTAGTGCTCCTGCACGCATTGTACGTTGAATTGCTTGTTTTTGAGCACGACGAAATGCCACACGGTTTTCAAGTTGACGTGCAATTCCTTCTGCCACTAATTTTGCATCTAAGTCAGGTTTTTTAATTTCCACAATGTTAATATGTACTCTTTTTCCTGTTAATTTATTTAATGCTTTACGTAAGCTTTCTACTTCAGATCCACCTTTACCAATAACCATTCCTGGTTTAGCTGTATGGATAGAAATATTCACACGATTTGCAGCACGTTCAATCTCAATTGTTGATACTGCAGCATCTGCTAGGTTTTTGTAAATATATTCACGAATTTTTAAATCTTCGTGTAAATACTCTGCATACTCTTTTTCAGCATACCATTTTGCGTCCCAATCACGAATGATTCCCACGCGCATGCCAATTGGATGTACTTTTTGACCCACGAATTTTCCCCTCCTTATTTTTCAGTTACAACAACTGTAATATGACTTGTTCTTTTGTTAATTGGTGAAGCAGATCCTTTTGCACGAGGACGATATCTTTTCATAGTCGGTCCTTCATTAACATAAGCTTCTGTTACCACTAATTTTTCTACATCTAAGTCATAATTATTTTCTGCATTTGCAATTGCAGACATTAATACTTTTTCAATTAAGCCTGCTGCTTTATTAGGTGTGTTATTTAAAATTGCAATCGCATCCGCTACATTTTTTCCTCTAATTAAGTCAATTACTAGACGTGTTTTACGAGGTGAAGTGCGTACTGTTTTTGCAGTGGCTTTTGCCGAAATAATTTGTTCCGTCATGGCGTATTAAATCCTCCCCTCTATCATTAACGTTTTGTTTTCTTATCATCAGCTGCATGTCCACGATATGTACGTGTCGGTGCAAACTCTCCTAATTTATGTCCAACCATATCTTCTTGAATATAAACTGGTACGTGTTTTCTTCCATCATAAACCGCAATTGTATGTCCTACAAAGTTAGGAAAGATAGTAGAACGACGAGACCATGTTTTAATTACTTTTTTCTTTTCTAAATCTTTCTGAGCTTCAACTTTTTTCATCAAGTGAGCATCAACGAAAGGTCCTTTTTTCAAGCTACGACCCATGTTAATAAACCTCCTCCCAAATAAAAGCAGCTTTATGCTGCATCATAATTCATTTTATTTATTTTTACGACGACGAACGATAAATTTATCAGATTTTGCTTTTTTATTACGTGTTTTGTATCCAATAGCTGGTTGTCCCCATGGACTAACAGGTGCTGGACGACCAATTGGTGCTTTACCTTCCCCACCACCGTGTGGATGGTCATTAGGGTTCATTACGCTACCACGAACAGTAGGACGTTTGCCTAACCAACGTGAGCGTCCTGCTTTACCAATATTGATTAATTCATGTTGTTCATTACCCACTGAACCAATTGTTGCACGACAAGTTGCTAAAATCATACGTACTTCTCCAGAGTTTAAACGAACAAGTACATATTTACCTTCTTTACCTAATACTTGAGCGCTAGTTCCAGCTGAACGAATTAATTGTCCACCTTTACCAGGTTTCATTTCAATATTATGAATTACAGTACCTACTGGAATATTTTCAAGTGGTAATGCATTACCGACTTTAATATCTGCATTAGGTCCTGAAACAACTTTCATACCTACTGTTAATCCTTTAGGTGCTAAAATATACGCTTTTACCCCATCTTCATAATGTAATAAAGCAATATTTGCACTACGATTTGGATCGTACTCAATTGTTTTTACTGTTGCTACTACATCATCTTTATTTCGTTTAAAGTCAATCACGCGATATTGACGTTTATGACCTCCGCCTTGATGACGTACTGTAATACGACCATTGTTATTACGACCTGCATTCTTTTTCAATGGTTCTAATAAAGTTTTTTCAGGGGTAGTAGTAGTAATTTCTGAAAAATCAGAACCTGTCATATTACGACGACCGTTCGTGGTTGGTTTATACTTTTTAATTCCCACGCATGCTTCCTCCTCTGCATAAAATTAAGTTATTAGTTGATTATTCTTCAAATAATTGAATTGGTTTTGAATCTGGAGTTAACGTAACAATAGCTTTTCTACGTTTTTTTGTATATCCAGCATGTTTACCCATACGCTTAAACTTAGGACGTACGTTCATAATATTTACTTTTTCCACTTTCACACCGTCAAATACATGCTCAACTGCTTGCTTTACAAGTGTTTTATTTGCACGTGTATCAACTTCAAAAGTATATTTATTCTCATCCATCGCTAACATAGAAGCTTCTGTAATTACAGGTTTTTTGATTACATCAAGTAATTCCATTACGCTAGCACCTCCTCTAATTGTGCAAGTGCTGATTGTGTCATCATTAATTTTTCATGAGCAACAACATCTAAGACTGTTACATTTGTTGGATCAACAACCGTAACATTTGGTAAATTACGTCCTGATAATGCTGCAACTTCATTATCTGCATCTACAACAACAAGTACTTTTTGATCAACGTTTAAATTGTTTAACACTTCTTTAAATGCTTTTGTTTTTGGCGTATCAAATGTTAATCCATCTAATACTAATAAATTATCTGTTGCAACTTTTTCTGATAGTACAGATTTAATCGCTAAGCGACGTACTTTTTTAGGTAATTTGTATTTGTAAGAACGCGGAGTTGGGCCAAATACAACACCTCCACCACGCCATTGTGGCGAACGAATTGATCCTTGACGCGCACGTCCAGTTCCTTTTTGTCTCCATGGTTTACGACCACCACCACGTACGGCACTACGATTTTTAACCGCATGTGTTCCTTGTCTTAATGAAGCACGTTGCATGATAATTGCATCATAGACAACTGATTCATTGGGTTCAATACCAAAAATGGCATCATTCAATACTACTTCTCCATTTTGAGTCCCATCTTGTTTAAATAATGCTACAGTAGGCATTCTTTAACTCCTCCTCTCTCTTATAATTACTTCGCAGCTTTTCGCGCAGAGTTAATTTGAATTAATGATTTTTTAGCTCCAGGAACATTTCCTTTAATTAAAATTACATTATGTTCTGTATCTACACGAACGATTTCTAGATTTTGGATCGTTACACGATCTCCACCCATACGTCCTGCTAATTTTTTGTTTTTAAATACTCTATTTGGTGCAACTGGTCCCATTGATCCAGGTCGACGATGATAACGTGATCCGTGAGACATAGGTCCACGACTTTGTCCGTGACGTTTAATCGCGCCTTGGAATCCTTTTCCTTTAGAAATTCCAGTAACATCTACAATATCTCCTGCTTCAAAAATATCAACAGAAATTTCTTGTCCTACTTCATAGTCTCCAACCGCAACGTCACTTAATTCTTTTACGAAGCGCTTAGGAGCCGTGTTTGCTTTTGCAACATGACCTTTTTCTGGTTTGTTTGACAACACTTCACGTTTATCTTGATAACCTACTTGCACTGCTTCATAACCATCATTTTCTAAAGTTTTCACTTGTAAAACAACGTTAGGCGTTGCTTCGATTACTGTTACAGGGATTAATTCCCCATTTTCTGTAAAGATTTGTGTCATACCTACCTTTTTACCTAAGATTCCTTTAGTCATGTGTGCACCTCCATTCAATAATTTATTTATTATAATTTAATTTCAATATTAACGCCACTTGGCAAGTCTAATTTCATTAATGCATCTACTGTTTTTTGTGTAGGATTAATGATATCAATCAAACGTTTATGTGTGCGCATTTCAAATTGCTCACGTGAATCTTTATATTTATGTGTCGCACGAATTACTGTATAGACACTACGTTCTGTTGGCAAAGGAATCGGACCTGATACACTTGCTCCTGTTCTCTTTGCTGTTTCAACGATTTTCGCCGCTGATTGATCTAAAATTCCATGTTCATATGCCTTTAATCGGATACGAATTTTTTGTTTTGCCATTATTTTCCCTCCTCGCCTATTTTAAAAAGTAGACTGGCTCCACGAAAATTATCCAACACACTCATCCGTGGCAAAGCGTCCGGGTGTGTCGCAACCTCTCGCCTCATTGCCTTCTTTTTCTTGCATCTCCAATAAAGATACCTTCAAAAGTATATAATAAAAGCTTGCATAATGCAAGCCTTTATTCATAATTATTTTCATATGTTTTCATTATTTCAAAAATTAACGCATTGTCGGGAATAAAAGCACATCACGAATGGATTGTACGTTAGTAAGCAGCATGACTAAACGATCAATACCAATACCTAATCCTCCTGTAGGAGGCATTCCGTATTCTAAAGCTTCTAAGAAATCTTCATCAATCCCATGGGCTTCATCATTACCAAATTCACGTTCTGCATCTTGCAATTCAAAACGTGCGCGTTGATCTAATGGATCATTTAACTCTGTAAATGCATTCGCATATTCTTTTCCTACAATAAATAATTCAAAGCGATCTGTAAAGCGATCATCTTGAGGATTTTTCTTAGCAAGTGGTGATACATCAACAGGGTGCCCATAAATAAATGTCGGTTGAATCAGTGTATCTTCTACAAACGCCTCAAAAAATTCATTAATGACATGACCTACTCGCATATGATCTTCTACATGAACATGGTGTTGCTTTGCTAATGCTCTTGCCTCTTCATCTGAAGTTACTGGCCAAAAATCGACACCCGTTACTTCTTTAATCGCATCTACCATATGAATACGACGCCAAGGAGTCTTAAGATCAACTTCATATTCTCCATAAGGAACTGTTGTTGTACCTAATACACGTTCAGCAACCGTGCTAATAATTCCTTCTGTAAGATCCATTACATCTTCATAATCTGCATAAGCTGTATACACTTCAATCATAGTAAATTCTGGATTATGAGTCGTATCAATACCTTCATTACGGAAAACTCGACCAATTTCATACACTTTTTCCATACCACCAACAATTAACCGTTTTAAATGAAGTTCTAAGGCAATGCGTAAATAAAGCTCCATATCTAACGCATTATGATGCGTAATAAACGGTCTTGCATTCGCCCCTCCTGCCATATTATGTAGTGTTGGTGTTTCTACTTCTAAATATCCTAAATCATTTAAATATTGGCGAATCTCGCGAATAATTTCACTACGCATCACAAAACGATCAAAACTTTCTTGATTACTAATCAGATCTAAATAACGCTGACGATAACGTTGTTCAACATTTGTTAGACCATGATATTTATCTGGAAGGGGACGCAGTGCTTTTGATAACATAACAATATCAGTAGCACGTACTGTTAATTCACCTGTATTTGTCTTCATTAAAGTTCCTTGAACACCTATAAAATCTCCTAAATCTGCCTGTTCAAAAATCATAAATGCTTGTTCAGAAACACTATCTTGTCTTACATAGATTTGAATTTGTCCTGAACGATCTTGAAGATGTGCAAATCCAGCTTTTCCTTTACCTCTTTTAGTCATCATACGTCCAGCAATACTTACATGAATCTCTTTTTCAGCAAGATCTTCTTTAGAATCTGCTTCATACTCTTTCAATAATGTTTTAGCTAAATGTGTTCGTTCATAACGATGCCCAAATGGATCAATACCCGCTTCCATTAATGCATTCATTTTATCTAAGCGAACTTGATGCTGATCTTGAATATTTTGTTCAGTATTACGATGTTCTTCTGTCATAAAGATAAGCCTCCCTTATAATAATAAGCTACTTATTATATATAATGCCACACGAAAAAGAAAAATAGCAAGAAAAAAATAAAAAAAGAGATGGATTATCCATCTCTTTTCCACAATGTTTATGACCCGTACGGGATTCGAACCCGTGTTACCGCCGTGAAAGGGCGGTGTCTTAACCACTTGACCAACGGGCCAATTTTTAAAATGGGCCTAAATGGACTCGAACCATCGACCTCACGCTTATCAGGCGTGCGCTCTAACCAGCTGAGCTATAGGCCCATAAAAAAAAGCGGGTGACGAGAATCGAACTCGCGACAACAGCTTGGAAGGCTGTGGTTTTACCACTAAACTACACCCGCA
>JASLFJ010000031.1 GCA_030150665.1 Enterococcaceae bacterium | reverse complement strand
CTTTATGTGCTGAAATTGTTAGAAAGTCTACTTCTAACTGTGTCAAATCAATATTTATATGTGTCAATGCTTGAACTGCATCTGTATGGATCAATGCTTTAGTATGTGCTTTTGTATAATCCGTAATCTCTTGAACGGGTTGTATTACTCCTGTTTCATTGTTTACCATCATTATAGAAACAAAGTCTATATCGGGAGTAATCATGCGATCGAGTTGTGTTAGATCGCATTTACCAGAATCAGTAACAGGAAATAAACGAAGTTCAATAATGCCTTGTTCTTCAAGATAAGTCAGTGGGGCAAGTACAGAAGGGTGTTCAATTTCAGAAGTAACCACTTTAGGCTTAGCGTGTTGTTTTACATCTTTTAAATAGCGAATAACACCTTGAATAATCAAATTATTAGCTTCTGTAGCCCCGCTTGTTAAATAAATCGTTTCGGCTGGAACATGAAGAGTTTGTGCTAAAACTTCTTTTGCCTCTCTTAAATAAGCATGTGCTGTTCTTCCTAAAGTGTGAATACTTGATGGATTACCAAAAATATCTAACCATTTAGGTATGTTATCATATATTTCTGAGTATACAGGGGTTGTAGCTGCATAATCTAAGTAAATCAATAGGGAAACTCCTTTCATAATGAATAAATTATCGGTTAAAACAATGATTGATGACTATAAATGATCAAATAAAGACAACTGATTTTCTTCAGGAAGACCTTTAAGAATGCCGTGCTGATTCATATATTCAATAATGGTTTTGGAAACTTTACCACGTTTAGCAAGATCTTCTTGAGATAAAAAGGGTTGTTCTTCCCGAGCAAGTACAATTTGTTTTGCTACGTTAATGCCTAAACTAGGAATGGAACGAAATGGAGCGATCAGTGACTTTTGATCTTCATCAATAATAAAATGTTCTGCATCAGATTGATATAAATCTACCATTTTAAATTGATACCCTCGTTCAATCATTTCATTAGCCAGCTCTAATACAACAATTAAATTCTTTTCTTTAGCACTTAAATCTGTACCTTTTTTTTGTAGTTCATAAAGAACAGCTTTTACAGCTGTAGCTCCTTGTGTCATTGTGACAATATCAAAATCTGTGGCACGAATACTAAAATAAGCGGCATAATACCAAATTGGAAAATAAACTTTAAAATAGGCAACACGTAATGCCATTAAAACATAAGCAGCCGCATGAGCTTTTGGAAACATATATTTAATTTTAAGACAAGAATCAATATACCACTCTGGCACATGATGCTGACGCATAAGGGCTTGCCACTCATCAGGAATCCCTTTTCCTTTACGAACACTTTCCATAATTTTAAAAGCAGTACTATTATCTAGCCCTTTATAAATTAAATATACCATAATATCATCCCGACAGCCGATGACTTCTGATAATGATGCTGTTCCTTGTTTAATCAACTCTTCAGCATTTCCAAGCCAAACATCTGTTCCGTGAGATAGTCCTGAAATTTGTAGCAGTTCTGAAAATGTACTTGGATGTGTTTGTTCTAACATCCCTCTTACAAATCGTGTACCAAATTCAGGAATCCCTAATGTCCCTGAATTTGTTAAAATTTGTGACTCAGAAACGCCTAACACTTCTGGTCCAGAAAAGATACGCATAACATTTGGATCATCAACGGGAATTGTTTGAGGATCAATGCCAGATAAATCTTGTAACATGCGGATCATTGTTGGATCATCGTGTCCTAAAATATCTAATTTTAATAAGTTATCATGAATTGAGTGAAAGTCAAAATGTGTTGTTTTCCACTCTGAAGTTTGATCCCCTGCTGGATATTGAATTGGTGTAAAATCATAAACTTCCATATCATTAGGAACTACGATAATACCTCCAGGATGTTGTCCGGTTGTACGTTTAACTCCTGATGCACCTTTTGTTAACCGGTCAATTTCTGCGCGGCGAAAGTTTAGTTCTTTATCTCTTTCATACCCTTTTACAAATCCATAAGCGGTTTTTTCTGCGACCGTACCAATCGTTCCTGCACGGTATACATAATCCTCACCAAAAAGCTCTTTTGTATAATTGTGTGCTGTTGCTTGATATTCTCCTGAAAAATATGACGATAGGTAAGCCTTTGAAATCATCTCAAGCTTTTCCCCCGTCTCACACCGTACGTGAGGCTTTCACACTCATACGGCGTTCCATCGTTAAGCTAAGTCTTAACGACTAGTGCCCTTTCCTCAGAAATGTTTTCTCCTCCCACCTATTGGTTATTCAGTGATCAACAGCATCTCTTCATCGGTACTACGGCACCACTGTACTTTGATAAAGTAAGTTATAGCATCACTGCCTTTTCTTACACCGTATTCTTCAGAATGCAACTTCTTCCTACGTTCAAAGCATCACACGTTCCACTATTTCTATCTGTACATCTTCCCTTAGGTTCCCTCTAAATTCCGCTAGGCTTGCTTGTGCCTATAACACAAGATGGACTTTCATAACCAAACCCTTACTCCTCCACACCTAGACATCTAAAAAGATGCTACAGCATTTCTACTGTAGGATATTTACGAAACGTCAGTCGAGGGTTCGTCCCATTTAATGATACTAACCATAGAAAGTTTATAGACGCCAGACCTATCATTCACAGAAATATACTTCCTTTCCACAGCTTATCTGTTTGGGTGAATTTCAGTCTACTTTAACGAGCTTCATACAAGATCTATGTTGCACTATCTCCTGCATGTCGTAGCGTTAGCGAGTATGCTTTAAGACGTTACTCTATCATTTCATACTTCGAAATAGTAGTTCTTCTAGATAAAACTAGAGGTTTATCTTTTCAATAAACAACGTGTCGCACTTAAGTCAATATCAGGTACTTTATCTCCATGAAATCCTAAAAATGTTTCAAAAGGAATATCTTGTCCGTCTTTATATAAAACAGCATCACACTTCGGACAATTTTTTTGAGGTAAATCATATCCCGAACCATAAGATCCATCTTCAAAAAATTCTGTATAACAACACTTAGGGCAGCGATAATGAGGAGGAAGTGGATTAACTTCTGTAATTCCTGTCATTGTAGCTACAAAACTAGAGCCAACAGATCCTCTAGATCCAACAAGATAACCATCATGTAGACTTTTTTCGACCAGTTTTTGTGAAATTAAATAAATCACCGAAAATCCATTGCCAATAATACTATCAAGTTCTTTTTCTAAACGGGCTTGAACCATATCCGGTAATGGATCTCCATAATATTCATGTGCTTTTTTATAACTTAATGTTCGAATTTGCTCTTCAGCTCCTGGAATTTTAGGTGTATATAAATCTTTTTTAATAGGCTCTATAGTTTCAATGTTTGATATAAGCTGATGAGGTGCTTCTATAACCACTTCTTTTGCGATTTTTTCATCTAAAAAATGAAATGCCTCTAACATTTCTTGTGTTGTTCTAAAATAAACATCAGGAAGAGGACTTCTGTTTAAAGGATTTCCCTCTCCTAAAGAGTGCACTAAAATTTCTCGGTAAATTTTTTCTTCTGGATTTAAATAATGCACATTACCTGTTGCAATGACAGGAATATTTAATTCATGTCCCATTTGAACTAATTTAGTTAAAATATTTAGTAAATCATCAGGTGTTTGAATGAGTCCTTTAGCCATTAAATTGCCATAGACTTCAGGAGGCATAATTTCAATAAAATCATAAAAAGAAGCACGTTCTTTAGCAGCCTCATATCCTTTTTGCATCATTAACTCAAACAGTTCTCCTTGCTGACAGGCGGAACCAAGTAATAATCCTTCTCTATATTGCACTAAAATAGAACGTGGAATTCGAGGAACACGATAAAAATAGTCAATATTTGATAACGAGACAAGTTTAAATAAATTTTTAAGGCCTGCTTGTGTTTTTGTTAAAATAGTAACATGAAAAGGACGTGCTCTTTTATAGGTATCTTCTAAGCCAATATGTTCAGTAAACATATTATGATGCGTAATCTCATGTTCTTGGATGGCTTCTTGAATAAGAATCCAAGCCAGTTGTGCAGTTGCTTCTGCATCATAAATCGCGCGATGATGATGTTCTAATGGAATATGATATTTTTTACATAATGTATTTAAGCGATGGGATTTTACATCTGGATTTAAAAACCTTGATAGTTCTAAAGTATCAATCACTGGAAGTTCTGTTTCTGGAAGTTGATGCTTTAAATAGGCTTGATTTAAAAATCCTATATCAAAACTTGCATTGTGAGCTACTAAAATACTGTCTGTACTAAACTCTATAAATCGCTTTAATACGTCTACCTCAGAATCAGCATCTTTTAACATATCATCAGTAATTCCTGTCAACTGAATCGTCTCAGGTGACAGCTTATGACCTGGATTAATAAATGCTTCGAATCGATCGATGATATTTCCCTTATACATTTTAACTG